>JAODMR010000058.1 GCA_025465475.1 Micrococcaceae bacterium | reverse complement strand
CCAAGACCAGGCTGATGGCCGAAACAACGCCCCAGACGCCCTCCAGCAGCAAGAATCCCCATTGCTGCTCGAACAGGGCGTTGACGGCCAATACCGCGGATCCGACGGTGTTGAGGATCAGGTAGGCGAGGGATTTTTGGTCCAGGTAGCCCCATTGCCCCAGGGCAAAGCCGGTCAGGACCAGCAGCGAGCCGAGAATTTGAACAAGCTGCGCCACGTGGGTGCCGGCCCTTCCGTTGACGTCCGTCCCGCAGCGCTGTTGCCGCGGTATTTGGGGCGAAGACCGCCCCGACCATTATGTCGCGGTTGGGCCCCCGCCTTGGCACGGGGAGGGGAGCCCGCTTAGCGCCCGGCGGGGGAGCACGCCTGGCGCCCGGTGGGGGAGCCCGCCTGGCGCCCGGTGGGGGAACGTGCTCAGTCGCCGGCGGAGGGCCGATAGGTGTTGATGAGAATCCCGGAAGGAAGGGCCTGGTTCTCAGCCAGGGTGAGTCGTGTGAGCGGGAACCCGTCGGGGAACAGCTTTTTGCCCGAACCAAGCACGAGTGGGTAAACAACCAGGCGGTATTCGTCAATCAGGTTCTGCCCGGCCAACGTCCCGATCAGCTTTGTGCTGCCCCATATGCGGATTTCGCCGCCCGGCTCCGCACGCAGCTTCTCCACCGCGCCAACCACGTCAGGGCCGAGAAGCTGTGAGTTCTTCCAGGCAAGCTCGCTCAGAGTGCGGGATGCGACGTACTTGGGGATGCGGTTGTACCGCTTTGTCAGCTCTCCTTCCAGGCCCGCAGCGTTCTCATCCCAGACGCCCCAGGAACCAGCGAATATCTCGTAAGTCCTGCGGCCGAGGAGCAGCGCGTCGGTCCTGCTTTCCCAGTCTTGGACGATGTCTGCAACTTCAGCTGCTTGGTACCAGCCCTGCCAGCCACCGTGCTCGAACTCCCCATCCCGGTCCTCGTCCGGGCCACCGCCCGCCTGGACGACGCCGTCGAGCGTGATGAACGCCTGCACCACGATGGTGCTCATCTTCCGTCCTCCTTCATTTCGTTCCGGCTGCCGAGGCGGCCGTCTTCCGCCGCCGGAGCGCTGTCTTCGTAGATCCCTTCCGGACGACGGTTCCCTACATGGCGCCCACTGTAGTCCGCGGGATCCCGCGGCCGCCATGGCCGGCAACTCCACTTTTGCGGCCACCGCACAGTGGGTTTTGTTGGACGCTGTTGAAGCCTCTGAGGTGTCCGGACGGAGGAGTCCGGTAGCGTAGCAGGAAGGGGCCACCCCCATCGGCTGTGCCGGGAGCGGCAGGAATTCGGGAGAGCACATTGAAGGGCATCACTTTCAGTTTCCTGGAAGAAGTCGTGACGCAGCGCTACAGCGAGAACTAGCGGACGTCGCGATGGATCAGGCCAAAGCACTGGGCAAGGGTCGCGTGAAAGCTGGTGCGGTGAGTACTGCTTTGGATCGTCGGGCTCCTACCGGGCGGACGCTGCGGGCGTTTGGGTTGACGGAGGTTCCGACGCCGCTTCCCGGCGGGCAGGGAACATCCTGGGTTTCAGGGGGAGTGGTCCTCAAACCGGTTACCAGCCCGGAGTTCCAGGACTGGCTGGGGTCCGTCCTGGGCGGGATCCCCGATGACGGCTTCCGCTTGGCGCGGGCTGTCCCGACGAGGGACGACGGGTGGACGTTCGAGGGGTGGTCGGCCACGTACAAACTGGCCGGGGTTGCGCCGGACCACGCACGGAATCCCGCATGGCAGGAAATCCTCCAGGCGGGCCGGTCCTTTCACCGGGCCACCGCTGGCCTGCCCCAGCCGGAATTCCTGGCCGGGACGGACAGCTGGTGGTCCCGGGCCGATCGGCGCGCGTGGAGCGGCGACTGGGGGACCGTGTCGCCTGCCTTGGCGCGGCTTGTCGCCCGGTTGCATCAGCCGGGTCTTGACCTCGGCCCCGCGCAGGTGGTCCACGGGGATCTTACGATGAACGTGTTGCTGGAGCCGGGCCGAGCCCCGGCAATCATTGATGTCTCGCCGTACTGGCGGCCACCGGCCTATGCCGAGGGCGTCGTCCTCGCGGATGCGCTCTGTTGGCACGGCGCGCCCGGGTCGCTGCTGGACGACCTCGGAGTACCTGTTGCGGCCGTGGCCCAGGCGCTGCTGTTCAGGGCACTGACCACCCAGGAACGCGCGGATGCAGGAGTTGGCTTGGGAACCTTCGACGCCGAGGTCGCCCGCTACGAGGCGGCAGCCGCCGCAATCGGATTGTGACGAATCAGGGTCATTGCAGGGCCTGACAGCTGTTTGGACGGCAGCCCCTCGGCTGTTTGGATGGCAGCCCGGCGGCGACCTTACAGGCCTTCCGCGAACGCAAAGGTGGCCGGAAGCGGGTCCGGGGCTGTCCCGTACCAGAGCACGATTTCGTCATGTGCCTTGAGCACAACGTCGGTAATCATCCCGTCCTGTTTGGCGCCGTTGACGGCCACGCTCCAGCCCTCGGGAGTCGAGTGCGCCGTACCCGGCGTGGTGTCGGTGCCGTCCAGGACACCCCACTCGGTCAGGACCTGGCCCAAGGTGTACGTTTCACCGGCGGTCGGTGCGTCGATATGGATCACGCCGGACCGGTCGTGAGGGTGCAGGGCAGAGATCCCGGTCGGCCGCGCCGAGGCGTCCAGTTCGAAGCCGATTTCGGCCGGGACACTCACCGGCCGGCCGTTCGCAAAGACGTCCAGATGGGCGTGGAAATGCTCGGCGGCACCT
>JAODMR010000048.1 GCA_025465475.1 Micrococcaceae bacterium | reverse complement strand
GGCGCACAACCTGCTTGGTGACGGAACGGAACGCTGCGGAGAGTTCCTTGTCGCGGCCCTCGAACTGGCCGGCGAGGCCGCTGAGGACCTCATCCTTCAGCGCGTCGGAGGCGTTGTCGCGGTCCTGCTTGTCGGCGATCTGGAAGACCTCGGCCAGCTTGCCGGCAGCGGCGGCTTCCACCGCGGCGAACACGTCGTCCTGGTAGTCCAGGAAGATCGGGAATTCGACGGTCGGCTTGGCGGCACGGGCAGCCAGGTCGGACTGTGCCTCACAGAGGGTGCGGATGAACGGCTTGGCCGCTTCCAGGCCCTCGGCGACGACCTCTTCGGTCGGGGCGGGGGCGCCCTCTTCCTTGATCAACTTCCAGGCGTTATCGGTGGCCTCGGCCTCGACCATCATGATGGCGACGTCGTCACCGGCAACGCGGCCGGCTACCACCATGCTGAACACGGCATTCTGCAGCTCGGAGTGCTTCGGGAAAGCGACCCACTGGGTGCCCTCTGCGGTGGTGACCAGGGCGACGCGGACGCCGCCGATGGGGCCGGAGAACGGCAGTCCGGACAGCTGGGTGGACATGGAGGAGGCGTTGATGGCCACCACGTCGTACAGCACGTCCGGGTTGATGGCCATCACGGTGACGACGATCTGGACTTCGTTGCGCAGGCCCTTGACGAACGCGGGACGCAGCGGACGGTCCATCAGGCGGCAGGCCAGGATGGCTTCCGTCGAGGGGCGGCCTTCGCGGCGGAAGAACGAGCCCGGGATGCGGCCCGCGGCGTACATGCGCTCTTCGACGTCGACCGTCAGCGGGAAGAAGTCGAAGCCTTCGCGCGGCTGCTTGCCGGCGGTCGTTGCCGAGAGCAGGGCGGTGTCTTCGTCAATGTAGACCATGGCTGAACCGGCGGCCTGCTGGGCGAGCCGGCCCGTTTCGAAGCGCACTACGCGCTTGCCGAAGCGGCCATTGTCAATGACCGCTTCCGAGAACTGAATTTCGGGACCCTCCAAGAGAGTCACCTCCGTTTCCTGGTTGTGGGCTGCAAACTGCGTCATCCCAGTACTCCCTCCGTCGTGGAGGGCCTGTACAACACCCGGTCTTCGATCGAGATCCCCGGACAGGACACGCGGTCCCGCTTCCGGAAATCACTACCGAGGACCGCGAATGCGCGACGCCGATTTGCTGCCGTTGGTGTGGTGGTGTCCCGGTGTCCGGGACGTGCTGCGAAGGGCGGCCCTTCCGGTGCCGGAAGGGCCGCCCCACAGGTCGTGCTAGCGGCGCAGGCCGAGGCGCTCGATGAGCGTACGGTAGCGCGTAATGTCGGTCTTCCGCAGGTAATCCAGCAGGCGACGGCGACGTCCCACCAGCAGCAGCAGGCCGCGGCGGGTGTGGTGGTCATGCTTGTGGGCCTTCAGGTGCTCCGTCAGGTCCAGGATGCGGCGGGACAGCATCGCGATCTGCACCTCGGGCGAACCGGTGTCGCCCTCAACGGTCGCGTATTCCTTCATGATTTCTTGCTTTACAGCGGCGTCCAATGCCACAGGTAACTCCTTGAGTTGTGCCGTGAGGCCCGAGTCAGTAGTGAACTGCCGGGTACGTCGTGCTTCCACAACGGAATCCAGCCGCCACGGACTGCAGCCGGATTCACCGCTCCAGTTTACGCTGCCCGGCGTGCCCGTGTCGAAGCGGACGTCAGGCGAGCACCTTGCGGGCGGCGTCAACGTCCAGGCGCATCTGTTCAATCAGGGCTTCCGGTCCCGTGTAGGCGACCATACCGCGCAGCCGGGAGACGAATTCGACGACGACTTCCTGGCCGTACAGGTCGAAGGCCTCGACCGGTTCCTCGGGGCGGTCAAGGACGTACGCCTCAACCTGCCTGCTGACGCCTTCGAAGGTGGGGTTGGATCCGACGGAGATGGCCGCTGGCCAGCGGATGCCCGCCGCGTCGGTCAGCCAGCCGGCATAAATTCCGTCCGCCGGGATGAAGCCGGTGGCGGCGGGTGCAAGGTTCGCGGTGGGGAAGCCCAGATCGCGGCCGCGCGCCGCGCCGTGCACCACTTCCCCGCGCATGTGGTGGGGACGGCCCAGCACCTCGGCGGCAGTGCCGACGTCGCCGCGGGCCAGTGCTTCCCGCACCCAGGTTGAGGAGCAACGCCGGTCCAGTCCGTATTCGTCGATGACGACGACGTCGAAGCCCAGTTCCTTACCCAGCTCCTGCATCGTGCCCAGGTCGCCCGAGTTGCCGCGGCCAAAGCGCACGTCGTGCCCGATGACCACGGCGGTGGCGCCCAGGGCCTCCACGAACACCGATTGCACGAATTCCTTGGGTGTCTGCTGGGCCAGCTCCAGCGAATAGGGCATCACCAGGACGCCGTCCAGTCCGCTGGCTGCCATGGTTCGCAGCCGGTCCTGCAGGCCCATGATCTGCTCCGGTGCGGTGTCGGGACGGTGGATGCGGGCCGGGTGCGGATCGAAGGTGATGGCCACGGCGGCCGCGTGGCGGGCTCGGGCAGTGGAGACCAGCTGCGCCAGCACCTGCTGGTGGCCGCGGTGGACGCCGT
Organism: Micrococcaceae bacterium; assembly: GCA_025465475.1. Classification (GTDB taxonomy): domain Bacteria; phylum Actinomycetota; class Actinomycetes; order Actinomycetales; family Micrococcaceae; genus Arthrobacter_M. The sequence continues at coordinate 23,020 of JAODMR010000048.1, read as the reverse complement.
CGAAGTTTCCGAGCGTGACCACCGAGGGGCCGAACCCTGCGGGAACCGCTGGAAGGCCGTTCCAGAACTGCACGATTATCCTTGCCTTTTCGCGGGGCGCTGTCGCCCGCCGTCTATTGTCGCGTCGTACACCAGCCGCTGTGACGGCCGGAAAACCTCTCCTAGGTTACCCGCCCATCGGAGCCCCGCTGCCCGTTGGGCCCGTCCCACGGCGTGGAAGGAATCCTGGGATCGGTGCGGGCGAGGCTCAGGATCCAGATGTCCGCCGCCCGGCCCCGGTCCACGGCGTAACCGCGCAGCTGGGCCTCCAACTGGAACCCGAGCTTCCAGGCGAGTTTGCGGCTGCGCCAGTTGGGCAGCAGGACCTGCCAGTAGAGGTACTGCAGGTTGAGCTGGTCGAACGCGTACCCGATCAGCAGGCGCGACGCCTTTTCCGCGGCTCCGGTTCCCCTGGCAGCAGGGCCAAGGTTGATGCCCACCTCGGCGGTGCCGGCGCGGAACGCATGCAGGCCAATGGTGCCGAGCAGGGCGTCGGTGCCGGCCTCGGTGACGGCGAAATACTGCTGGCTTCCGGCCCGCCACGCGGCCGGCGCCGTCTCGTAGACGAAGCGGCGGGCATCTGTGACGGAGTAATCCACCGGAACGGTGGTCCAGCGCACCGCCTCCGGGTCCCGGCAGTTCTCCACCAGCGCGGGAATGTCGCGTTCCAAAACGGCGCGCAGGGTCACGCTGCCGTCAGTGAGCGTAGGCACCACCGGCTCAAGGCCGAGCGGGTCGCGGTCTTCCCTTGCCCGCGAAAAAACCAGCCCGTCAACCGGACGGCCCGCCCGCAGGGCGTATCCGCGGACAGTGCCCTCCAGCCGGAATCCTGCCTTCAGGGCCAGCGTCCTGCTGGCTTCATTGCCCGCCGCGGCATGCCAGTGCAGGACGGTCAGGGCCAGGTCCTCAAAGGCATAACGAATCAGCAGGCGCACCGACCGCAGCCCCAACCCCTGTCCCCGGTGTCCCGCCGCCAGCTTGATGCCCACTGACGCCGCACCGGACCGGACGGAGTGGAGCGCAGTGGTTCCGGCCAGGCTCCCGTCGGGGCCGACGATGGCCAGCCGCAGTTCGTTGCCTGATCGCCAGCCGGCCGCGACGGGTCCCCGGAAGGCAGCGAGCGCCGAGGCGGCGCTCATGCGCGCGTCCGATCCCGCCCACTCCACGTTCACAGGGTCCCGATTGAGTTCGGCGTAACCCGGCGCGTCTGCGGAGACGAAACCGCGCAGGGTCACGACCCCGTCCGTCAGGACGGGGGGAATCACGCCGAATCGCCCGTCCGGCGGGAGTCCGCGCGGTGGCGGTACAGCCACCACAGACCCAGCACTGGCAGCAGCAGCGGAACGAAGCCGTAACCACGTCCATAGAGGCTCCACACGGTTTCCTGCGGGAACGCCTTGGCGTCGAAGATGCTCAATGAACCCACCACCAGGACCCCGAGAAGCTCCACGCAGATGGTGGCGACGGCGGCACGGAACCAGACCGCCCCCTTCCTGGCCAGCGAGATGGTGGCCGCAACATAGACGACGGCGGCCACGGCTGAGAGCAGGTAGGCGACCGGGGCTTCGGAGAATTTGGTGGCGATCTGGAAGCCCGCCCTGGCGGTGGCGGCCACGGCGAAGACACCGTAGACGGCGATGAGCAGCCGGCCGGGTCCGCTGGACCTTCCACTGTCGGAGCCGGTTCCCGCGCTGCTGCTGCTCACGGTTCTGCTGCTGCTGCCCGCTGTCGTCCTGTTGCCCGCGCCGCTGGCGCTGCTGGCGCCGGGGCGCCCGGTCCTGGAAGTTCGGCTCATTGTCCCGTTCCTGTTGCTGTTCCCGTAATTCCTGCCAGCGCCGCCGTCGCCGGCCCGTACCAGATCTGGGCCATGCGCGCCATCATCACCACGACGGTGACTCCGACGGCTGCAAGGACGTAGTTGCTCCAGAAGCTTCGTTCCAGGATGGCCCAGTAGAACCCGGCGATGGGCAAGCACAGGGCAGTTGCCAGGTATCCCCAGAACTCCCAGGGCTCACCGGCGATGTGGCCCCCCGTGGCTGTCCGGACGATCGACCCGATCAGGTAGACGATCAGGAACAGTTCGACCGCCGCGACGGAGAGCAGCGTGATGTCATTGGGCGCCTTTTTCAGGACCGCCACCGCGACGCAGGTCAGCGTGGAGATGCCGCCCACTACCAGTCCCGCGTAGAACCAACCATCGACGGTCATGCCGGGGACCCGGTGTTGGGCTCGAACACCAGCACGGGTTTAGCGTAGTTGCCGGCGTCGGCCAGCAGGGCCACGAGCGAGCCGTCGGGGTGGAATGCCGCGGCAGGCGCTGAGGCGGTGTGGCCGCCGCCCGGAGAGGCGGGAATGCGGCGCCCGAAGGATAGCTCGGTGGCTTCGGCGAGGCTGAGTTCACGCACATGCATCAGCGCCCGCGCGGCGTCCGCCATGTCCAGCACATCCAGCCGTTCGGCCAGCTGCTCCAGGCTGTGAGCCTGTTCCAGTCCGTAGGGTCCCACCCGGGTCCGGCGCAGGGCGGTCAGGTGACCGCCGACGCCCAGCCCGGACCCCAGGTCGCGGGCCAGGGCGCGGATGTAGGTGCCGGAGCTGCATTCGACTGTGACGTCGACGTCGGCGAGGTCACGCTGTCGGCGGACGGCGTGCACATCAAAGCGGTGGATCGTCACCGGTCGCGCAGCCAGCTGGACCTCTTCCCCGGAACGGACCCGGGCGTAGGCGCGTTCCCCGTTGACCTTGATGGCGCTGACGCTGCTGGGTATCTGCTCGATTGCGCCGGTGAGCCGGGAAACGCCGACCGCGATGTCGGCATCAGTGATTCCGGAGGTGGTGGAGCCGCTCGTCACATCGCCTTCGGCGTCGTCCGTTACGGTCGCCTGGCCCAGCCGGATGGTGGCGGTGTAGGTCTTGCTGGTGCCCACGATATAGGTCAGCAGGCGTGTGGCCTTGTTGATGCCGACGACCAGCACACCGGTCGCCATGGGATCCAGGGTGCCGGCGTGGCCGACCTTGCGGGTCCCTGCGAGGCGCCGCATCCGCCCGACGACGTCGTGGCTGGTCCAGCCCTGTGGCTTGTCCACGATGATCAGTCCAGAATGCACGCCTTCCAGTATATGGTCGGCCCGGCAACGTCCCGCGCTGCCCCCGCGAGGCCTGCGGGTGCCTCCCGCGTGGCTGCTGGTGCATGCCGGCTCGGACGGGCGGCGACAGGTCCGGGCTCGTGCGGACGCTAGGATTTTGGACTATGCCCCAGTTAGCCCCGCACGTGCAAAATATGGCCGCCAACCAGATTCGGGAAATTACCGAAGCTGCCTGGGCCCGCCCGGACAGCATTGTGCTGAGCATTGGGGAACCTGGCTTTCCGCTGCCGCGCCATGTCCTCGAGGCCGGCATGGCCTGCCTTGATCGCGACGAGACCAACTACACGCCCAATGCGGGCATCGCTCCCCTGCGGGAAGCCTTCGCCCACCGTTTTCGGGACCACAACGGAGTGACCACCAGTAATTCCCAGGTTTTCGTCACTGCAGGCGCACAGCAGGGACTGCACCTGGCCATGAGTCTGCTTCTCGAGCCGGGTGACGAGGTGCTGGTGCCCAATCCCGGTTATCCCACCTTTGCCATGACCAGCAGGCTGCTGAACGCGGTTCCCGTCCAGTACCCGCTGTACCCCGAGCACGGCTTCCAGCCACTCGTTTCCGACCTGGAAGCGGTGATCACCGACCGGACCCGCCTGCTGGTCCTCAATTCGCCGTCGAACCCGCTGGGCGCGGTCTTTTCCGCGGATCTGACTGCCGAGCTCGTGGAACTGGCCCGCAAGCACGACCTGTGGGTGCTGTCCGATGAGTGCTACGAGGCCTTCACGTATGACGTCCCGCATGTCAGCCCGGCCGTATTTGACACTGATGGCCGCGTCTTCACGTCGTTCACGGCCTCGAAGACCTACGGGATGACCGGGCTGCGGATTGGGGCGCTGATTGTGCCAGCCAGGTCGGAAGGCCTGGAAGGACTGGTGGCCACCGCCGTCGAATCAACCTTCTCCTGCGTCAGCACCCCCGCCCAGTATGCAGCCCTCGCCGCCCTGACCGGACCGCAGGATTATGTGACGACGGCACATGCGCATTACCGGGCCAACCGGGACGCCGCTGCGGCGGTCCTGCGGGAGCGGAACATCCCGTTCCTCGACGCGCAGGGGGCCTTCTATCTGTGGGCGGACCTGTCCCACGCCACCGGCGGGAACGTCCGGGCGTGGGTGAAGAACTTCCTGGCGCAGCAGGGGGTGGCAGTGGCGCCCGGGACGGCGTTCGGTTCCATCGGTGAAGGCTGGGTGCGGATCGCGCTGTGTGGGAACACCGCCGAACTGGTCGAGGGCCTGTCCCGTTTTCCGGGGCGCTCCTGACACTGCCCCGACCGCGCCAACGGAAGAACCCGACCGCGCCAACGGAAAAACCGGACCACGCCAACGGGCAAACCCTGACCGCGCCAACGGGAAATTCTGTGGACCCTGCATAACTTTCTGTTATTTACATCACAATTGACTGGGTCTACGCTGTGAACTGTTTTCGGTGACGGCAGGCCCGGGAAACGATGATGTTTCCTCCGCCGGCAGTCATCGATTCGTGGGGAACTTCGGCGCCTCTACCGGAGATCCGGTCTCGCATTTGCAGTTCACGCCAATGCCGAGGAGCTTCACCATGAAAAAACACGTAACCCTTTCCGCCGCGCTGCTCACCGTGGGCGCTCTCTGCCTGGGCGCGAGTCCCGGCGTTGCCGACGACCTGAACCATGGCGGACACTGGGGTCGGCCCGGAGTTCCCACGCCCGGGGAACAAACCGAATTGGCCAAGGGGCTGGTCACTCCCCTGGCCTTGGCACTCGGCCGGGGCCGGTCCTTCGACGTGGCGCAGGAAAGTGCCGGGATCATCAGCCGGGTAAGGCAGGGGGAGGCGACAACCTTGGATGCACTCGATCCACTTCCGGTGCCTCCGCCGCCCGGCACCCCCGAGGGCAGTGTGGGTGAGGACGTGGCCGATGCCGTGTCCCGGTTCGGCGGAACGACGTACTACGCGCTCACCCGGCAGGCTGGCTTGGATAACTCGCCCACCAACGTTGCGCTGCTCAAGTCGATTGACCGCGATGGGGAAGTTCGGACCATTACCGACCTGGCAGTGTATGAGCGGGAGGCCAACCCGGACGGCGTGAACCACTACGGGCTGCAGGGCCTTGATCCCGTCGCTGACAAGGAATGCATCGCGGCCTCCGCGGCGCTTGGGCCCCGGGCCAGCTATACGGGCGGCAGGGATTCCCACCCCTACGCGACCCTGGCAACCTGGAACCGGACGTACGTTGCAGATGCGGGCGCCAACGCCATCCTGTCGGTGGATCGGTGGGGTCAGACATCCACGGTGGCCGTAATGCCGCCGGTGTCGGTAACTGTCGACGCGGGGCTCCTCGCGGCGCTGGGTGATATGTTGCCCCCGGGTGCGGACCTGAGCTCTTGCCTCGGCAAGACCTACAATTTCGAGCCGGTGCCCACCGATGTTGAAATGGGCTGGGACGGCAGCCTGTATGTCACCACCCTGGGTTCGCCCAACCCGTTCCTGGGACCGCTCGGTAAGGTCTACCGGATCAATCCCTGGAACGGCAACGTGTCAGAAGTCGCCAGTGGATTCACCCTTCCGACCGGTCTTGCCCTGGATCGGTCCGGAAATATTTACGTCGCCGAACTGTTTGAAGGCATCACCAAAGATCCGGCAACAGTTGGCCAGATTTCCGTCATCCCCCGCTGGACCGGCGAACGGCAGGAGTGGCTAAAAATTCACCTGCCGGGGGCGGTGGAGGTTCGGGGTAACGCCCTCTACGTCACCAAGGACGTCCTGCCCATTCCTGCTAATCCCAACGACCCTCCGTTGGACCCTGACGGCAAGGTGGTTCGGATCCAACTGGACCGCAGTTGGGACGGCAGCTGGGACGGGGGCCATGGTGGCTGGCATTCCGGCGATGAGCCGAACGGCGACACCACCGATGAGAATGACGACTAGGACGGGCTGACACCCGAACACATGGAAAGGGGCGGATGTGGCTTGATGCCGCATCCGCCCCTTCCCCGTTGGCAGCTGGGTTACCGGGTGCCGCCGGCGGGGCCCACGCTGCCGGCAGCGTCGTCTCCCTCGTCGGTGTCGAGATCCTCGTCCAGGTCCTCCGCCTCGTCCTTGCGGTACGGATCAGGGTCACCGGCGAACGTGGCACCCTCAGCGATGGCTGCCACCTCCGCGTCGCGGGCCTTGGCAACCTTCAGCAGTTCCTCCAGGTGGCTGGCGTTGACGGGAACTTCATCGGGAACGAACTCCAGGGTGGGGGTAAGCCGCACAGTGACGTTGCGGCCGACTTCCTGCCGCAGCACGCCGCGGGCCTTATCCAGCCCTGCGCGGGCTTCGGCCTGGGCCACCTCGTCGCCGAACACCGTGTAGTACACGGTGGCGTGCTGGAGGTCATTGGTTACCCGGGCGTCAGTCACGGTGACAGTCTCCAGCCGTGGATCTTTGGCCCGTTTCCGCAGTGCCTCAGCAATGACCACCTTGATGCGCTGGGCCAGTTTCGCAGCGCGTGCCGGATCAGCCATGGTTACTCCTTCACTCAGCCGGGACACCGGGGCAACTGCCGCCGTGGGACCCGGGAACGTTCTTCCTATTGAAAGTCTATGTTTGCCAGCACGCAGCAGGGCGGGGCACCGGCAACCGGCGACCCGCCCTGCTGACAAAGGGGCTGGCGGCCTATCCGCCGGCATTGCTGCACGGTGGAAAGGCCTGCTCCTGCTAGGCGCGCGGCTTCTCGCGCATCTCGAAGGTTTCGATGATGTCCTCGAGCTCCAGGTCGTTGAACGACCCCAGACCGATACCGCATTCGAAGCCTTCACGGACTTCGGTTGCGTCGTCCTTGAACCGCTTGAGCGAGTCGACCGTGAGGTTCTCCCCCACGACCTTGCCGCCGCGCAGCACGCGGGCCTTGGCGTTGCGTCGGATGATGCCCGAGCGGACGATCGATCCGGCGATGTTGCCGAACTTGGAGGAACGGAAGATCTCGCGGATCTCCGCCGTGCCCAGCTGGACTTCCTCGTACTCCGGCTTGAGCATGCCCTTGAGGGCCAGCTCGATGTCGTCGATAGCGGCGTAGATGACCGAGTAGAAGCGCATGTCCACGCCTTCGCGGTCAGCCAGTTCGGCGACGCGCTCAGCCGGCTTGACGTTGAAGCCGATGATGATCGCGTTGTCGACCGTGGCCAGGTTGACGTCGTTCTGCGTGATCGCACCAACGCCGCGGTGGATGACGCGCAGCTGCACGCCTTCGCCGACGTCGATCTTGAGCAGCGAGTCTTCCAGGGCCTCCACGGCACCGGAAACGTCACCCTTGAGGATGAGGTTGAGGGTATCAACCTTGCCCTCGGCGACGGCCTGGTCGAAGTCTTCCAGGCTGATGCGCTTGCGGCGCTTGGCCAGGGCGGCGTTGCGGTCGGCAGCTTCACGCTTCTCAGCGATCTGGCGGGCCGTACGCTCATCCGCCGTGACAAAGAACGTGTCACCGGCGCGGGGAACGTTGGACAGACCCAGCACCTGCACCGGACGCGAGGGTCCCGCTTCGGTGACGTTGGCGCCGTCCTCGTCGAACATGGCACGCACACGGCCGTGCGCGGTGCCCGCCACGATCGTGTCACCGACCTTCAACGTTCCGGACTGCACCAGGACGGTGGCCACGGAACCGCGGCCCTTGTCCAGGTTCGCTTCGATGGCAATACCGCGGGCGTCCTTGTTGGGGTTGGCGCGCATGTCCAAGGCCGCGTCAGCGGTCAGCAGGACAGCCTCAAGCAGTTCGTCGATGTTCAGGTTCTGCCGGGCAGAAACGTCAACGAACATGGTGTCGCCGCCGTACTCTTCCGGCACCAGGCCGTATTCGGTCAGCTGGCCACGGATCTTTTCCGGGTTGGCGCCTTCCTTGTCGATCTTGTTGACCGCGACCACGATCGGCACGTTGGCTGCCTGCGCGTGGTTCAAGGCCTCCACCGTCTGCGGCATGACGCCGTCGTCGGCGGCGACCACCAGGATCGCGATGTCCGTGACCTTGGCACCACGGGCACGCATGGCGGTGAACGCCTCGTGGCCGGGGGTATCAATGAACGTGATCCGGCGTTCGATGCCTTCGTGCTCGTGCTCAATCTGGTAGGCACCGATGTGCTGGGTGATTCCGCCGTGCTCGTCAGCCATGACGTCGGAGTTGCGGATCGCGTCCAGCAGTCGCGTCTTACCGTGGTCGACGTGACCCATAACGGTGACCACCGGCGGGCGGACCTCAAGGTCCTCGTCGCCTTCGGCCTCAAGCTCGGCCTCAAAGTCAATGTCGAAGGTGCTGAGCAGCTCGCGCTCCTCATCCTCCGGCGAAACGACCTGAAGCTTGTAACCGAGCTCCTCGCCCAGCAGGGCAAAGGTGTCCTCGTCCAGGGACTGCGTGGCCGTGGCCATTTCGCCCAGGTGGAAGAGCACCGTCACCAGTGCTGCGGGGTTCGCCTCGATCTTGTCAGCGAAATCGGTGATGGAAGATCCGCGGCGCAGTCGCACCACGGTATTTCCGTCGCCACGGGGAACAGAGACGCCACCCAGCGAGGGTGCGCTCATCTGCTCCAGTTCCTGCCGCTTTGCCCGCTTCGACTTGCGCTGCTTGCCACGACCGGCGCCGCCCTTGCCGAAGGCACCCTGGGTGCCACCGCGACCGCGGCCACCCTTGCCAAAGCCACCACCGGCGGGAGCACCGGTTCCGCCACCGGCACCGGGAGCTCCACCGGGAGCACCCGGACGACCGCGACCGGGGCCGCCGGGGCGGTCATTGCTGCGGCCGGGGGCTGCCGGACGCTCGGTCCGGTTGGGCATCATGCCGGGAGTGGGGCGGGGGCCACCCGGACGCGGAGCGCCCGGACGGGGACCACCGGCACCAGCTGCCGGACGGGGACCGCCGGCACCAGCCGCGGGGCGGGGACCGCCGGCACCTGCCCCGGGGCGGGGACCAGCCACGCCTGCCTCGGAACCGCGCGGTGCGCCTCCGCGGGGCATGCCCTGGGAGGGAGCGAACGGATTGTTGCCAGGGCGCGGACCGGCACCACCTGGGCGGTGCGCGCGGTCACCGCCGTCTCCACGGTCGGGACGTGCACCACCGCGGGGCATGCCCTGCGAGGGAGCGAACGGATTGTTACCCGGCCGGGGCGAGCCCGGGCGGGCGCCGGAGGATGCGGCCGGACGGGCGGGTGCTGCCGGCGCGGGAGCCGGACGGGCACCGGGCTTGGCGGACGACGACGAGGCAGCCGGTGACGGGGCGGCGGGTGCCGCAGCCGTTGACGGCGCTGCTGTGGACGATGCTGCTGCCGGAGCGGCGGGCGCTGCTGCAGCCGGGGCTGACGGTGCCGCTGCAGCGGGAGCCGAAGGGGCCGACGGGGTGGCCGCTGCCGGGGCCGGAGCGCTCGGTGCCGCTGCGGCCGGTGCCGCCGGAGCGGGCGCACTGGCCGGGGCCGGTGCCGGGGCTGACGGCCGGGCAGGTGCCGGGCTGGGAGCAGAAGCCGATGCAGGCTTGGCTGCAGTGGAAGCTGCCCCGTTGGACACAACGGGGAATGCGTCGCGAAGCTTCTTCACGACGGGGGCCTCAATGGTAGAGGAAGCCGAACGAACAAATTCGCCGAGTTCCTGCAGCTTGGTGACTGCTTGCTTTGAGGTAATACCGAGCTCTTTAGCGAGCTCGTGGACGCGGGCCTTGGCCACATTTCTCCTGTCTCGGCCCGCACCGGACAGGTACGAACCGTTTAATTCTTACTTCGGCATCCCAGGGCGGAATGGCCGACTGCAGAGCACCATGAAGGGCTCATCGGAAAGCACTCATCGCTGGGTACTCATCGGGTTTCCATCAGTTTTGACCCGCTTTCGGTTGGACAGTTCGTATTTCATTTTCTGCAGCACCGGCCATGGATGACACGTAGTCCTCCACGCCCGCGGTGTGTACTGCGCCGGGCAGGGCGCGTCCGACGGCTCGACGCTTGAGTGCCAGCGCAAGGCAGGCCTCCGACGGGTGCAGCCATGCACCACGCCCGGGCATCCGGCGTCGAGGATCAGCAACGGCGAGATAGCTTCCGTCAGCTGATGGGCTCCGCACCATCCGCAGCAAATGAGACCGGGAATCGCGACGCCGGCACCCAATGCAGGTCCGCATGGGTTCGGCAGTGGAGGAAACCAAGGTTTCGGCTTTCGACACTGCTGTTCCCTATCCGGACGTTCTGGGAGTCGGCGGTCGCTGAACCCGACCACTCCTATTCTAGCGCGCCGACCATGAACCCGCCTAAACCGGGCACAGGTCAGTCCGACGTGCCAGCCGCGGCCGGGTCCCGACCGGTGCCGCAGGGGTTCTACTTGGTCGCCGCGACCGCGTCGGAGACGATGTCGATGCGCCAGCCGGTCAGCTTGGCGGCGAGCCGCGCGTTCTGGCCTTCCTTGCCGATGGCGAGCGACAGCTGGTAGTCGGGCACGACCACCCGGGCCGAACGCGTGTCCGGATCGGTGATGGTGACCGAGTTGACCTTCGACGGGGACAGGGAGTTGGCGATGAACGTTGCCGGGTCCTCACTGAAGTCAACGATGTCGATCTTCTCGTCATTCAGTTCCGTCATGACGGCGCGGACACGGGAGCCCATTTCGCCAATGCAGGCGCCCTTGGCGTTGATGCCCTGCTGGTGGGCTCGGACCGCGATTTTGGTGCGGTGTCCGGCCTCACGGGCCAGGGCCACGATTTCCACCGAACGGTCGGCGATCTCCGGAACTTCCAGTTCGAAAAGCTTCCGGACCAGTCCCGGGTGCGAGCGGGACAACGTGATGGAGGGCCCCTTCATGCCGCGGCGCACGTCAATGACAAATGCGCGCAGCCGGTTGCCGTGCTTATAGGACTCGCCCGGAACCTGTTCGGTTGGGGGCAGCAAAGCCTCGACGGAACCCAGGTTGACCTGCACCATGTGCGGGTTGTGCCCCTGCTGGATCTGGCCCGAGACCAGTTCGCCTTCCTTGCCGCGGAACTCGCCCAGCACGTTGTCGTCCTCAACGTCGCGCAGGCGCTGCAGGATGATTTGTCGGGCGGTGCTGGAGGCGATGCGCCCAAAACCGGCGGGCGTGTCGTCGAACTCGCCGATGGCCTCACCGTCGTCGTCGGTTTCCGTGGCCCAGATCGTCACGTGTCCGCTCTTGCGGTCCAGTTCGGCCCGGGCGGCAGGGATGGCCCCGGGGGTCTTGTGGTAGGCCACCAGCAAGGCCTGTTCGATGGTGGGGATAAGCAGATCCAGCGGGATCTCGCGTTCGCGCTCCAGCAATCTCAGCGCACTCATATCGATATCCATGTCAGCTTTCCTCTTCCTCGACCGCCGCATCGTCGGCCACGTACATCTGCCCATCCAGCTCCACCTCGTCCAGGTGGCTGAATTCTATTTCCACGGTTCCCCGTCGGATCTTGCTGAAGCTGATGCGCTCCGGTGCGCCCTGCTTCGGCTTCATGCCTTTCTTGACCGGCAGCTCGGGCCGGAGCGTGATGCCTTCGGCATCCACGTCCAGGAGGCGGCCGGTGAGGTTCTCGCCCTGCATCACGTTGACTTTGACCATGCGTCCGCGGGCGCGGCGCCAGTGCCGCTGCTCGGTCAGGGGTCGGCTTACCCCTGGTGAGGACACCTCCAGGTCAAAGGGCCTGCCATCATCGTGCGGATCGGCGTCCAATGCATCCGACAGGGAGCGGGAGACCTCGGCAATGGTGTCCAGGTTCACGCTGCCCGTCTGGTCCTCCTGCAGATCAACCACGACGCTGACGGTCCGGTGGTTGCCTGCCAGGTGGACGCTGACGTCCTCCAGGAAGAGGGAGTGGGCCTCGGCGGCGGGCTTGAGGAGGTCGTGCAGACGCTTCGCTTCCGCGGCGGTGGCGGCGTGAGCTGCCGACGGCGGCTGGGGACGATCCGGCTTGGACACTCTCATGCCGCCTTCCCACTAGATGATGTTGTGGCCTCTAGCCTACCGAGTTTTGGTGCCTGCTGGTGAACCGGGGAATGGCCGTGACGTCCACCACCCACCCGGCTCCGGGGTGCCGTGTGCATCCGCCGGGCGGGTTCTGGCATCATCAGGTGATGTGACCGATTCCCGTTTCCGCGCGGCAGCCGAAGGTGGTTCCGCCGACGGTTCGAAGGTGGACACACGGAGCGGCTCCTCCCGTCGCAGTACGACGGCGGCGGCTCCGGGCCGGACGCTGCGGAGACTCCTGCTGGCCGTCATTGCCCTTCTCGTGATCGGAATTGGCACCTCCGTAACTCCCCGGCCGGTTCCCGCTCCCGCCGGGCCTTCGGCCACCGAAGTGGCCCGGTCAGCGGCCCGCACCAGCACCGAGGCCCTGCAGGTGCAGGCCTCGGAGCTGGCGGCCGCCACTGCGGATCCCGCCGTGCAGGAACAGCTGCGAACCATCGCGCAGGTGCTGGCTGCCCAGGCAGCGGCGCTGGCCTCCCCCGCCGAAGCCGCCGCGTCGGCAACGGCTTCGGCCGCGTCGGCGGCATCCTCCGCCCCAACCCCGGCGCAGGCGGTGGAAGCACCATCGGGTGCCCCTGCTCCTCCGCCCGGCGGGGCGTCCGCCGGCACCGGACCCGGCGCCGGGACACTGGAATCGTTCCTGCCGGCCCTGGCCCGGGGCGGCACGTCTGCCCTGGTTGCTGCCACAACCGTTGATCCTCCGATGAGCCGGCTGCTGGCAGCTGCGGGAACCGGGCAGCTGCTGCAGGCCCGGGCGTTGGCCGCCGCCGTCCACGCACCCGTTCCTCCGCTGCCGGATCGCTCAACCCTGTCAGGGCAGACACCCGCGGCAGTGCCGCCCGCCACTCCCCCCGCTGCCGGTAATGGCCCGGCCGGCTCCCCTGCGGTTACCGCGGCTGCAACCGCCGCCGGCACACGCCTGCAGGCCGCGACTGGCACCTCCTCCGCCTCGGCTCCGGCAGCCGGCCAGGGTTCCCCGCCTGCCGGACCCTGCACCACCTCCCGGGCAGCGGACCCCGGCGTCAACGCCGACGCCGCCCTGACGTTGGCAGCCCGCGCTGAACAGGAACTGGTGTACGCGTATCAGGTGGCAGTTCCGCGGCTTCCCGGTGCCGCGGCCGCGCAGGGCCGTGAGATCCTCACCGCCCACCAGGCCGCGCTGAATCGGGTCCGCTCGCTGCTGGGCGCCGCCTGCCTGGCCGTCCCGGCAACGGAACCGGGCTACGCCCTGCCACCGGGCTTCGCCGCCGACCCGGCGCCGGCCCTCGGCCGCCTGGAGGACCAGCTCAGTGTCCTCTACGCACAGCTGGCCGCTCTGAGCCCGGCAGCGGACGGCCAGGCGTCCCCGCGCTCCGAGGCGGTCTGGGCCCTGCTCAACACCTCGCGCTGGTCGTGGCTGTGGTCCGGGACAATTCGTGTCCTGCCGGGCATGGACGACTGACAGCCGTACTGACAGCGGGACCGGCGGCGTGCTTTGCTGGGACCATGAAAAAGGCACCCGAGCTGTCGCTTCATCAGCATGAGCCGCACAGCGGAGATCTGGCGCAACGGCTGAACTGGCTCCGCGCCGGCGTGCTGGGCGCCAATGACGGCATCGTTTCGGTCGCTGCCATCGTCGTCGGCGTGGCCGGAGTGACCACCATGGCCGGGCCCATCCTGACCGCGGGGCTCGCTGGCCTGGTCGGCGGAGCGGTATCCATGGCGCTGGGCGAATACGTCTCGGTGAGCAGCCAAAGCGACAGCCAGCACGCCCTGATCGAGAAGGAACGCAGGGAACTGCAGGAGCAGCCCGAGGAGGAGCTTGCCGAACTGGGAGCCCTCTACGCAGCCAAGGGCCTCAGCCCCGAAACGGCCCGCCGAGTGGCCCTGGAACTGACGGAAAAGGACGCCCTGGCCGCTCACCTGTCCATCGAGTTGAACATCGACGAAAGTGACGTGGTCAGTCCCTGGCACGCCGCACTGGCCTCCGCGATCTCCTTCACTTTGGGGGCCATACTGCCGATGCTGGCCATCCTGCTCCCCCCGGAACACTGGCGGGTCCCCGTGACCTTTGTCGCAGTACTGCTGGCCCTTGCCATCACGGGCTGGTTCGGTGCCTATATTGGCGGCGGTTCACGCCTACGGGCCGCTGTCCGGGTTGTGATCGGCGGCGCACTGGCCCTGGCTGCCACTTTCCTGGTCGGCAACCTGTTGGGCGCCAGCGGCATTGTCGGCTGACCATGTCCGTTGTGCCCATTCCCGACGACCTGCAGCGCCGGTACCGCAACAGCCGGGAGCGGCGGGCCTGGCTGGCATCCCTGCCTGACCTGCTGGACACCTGCCTGTCGTACTGGCAGCTGACCCCCGACACCACGGAGGCCCGGCAGGTCCGTAACGGATCCTCCGGAATTGTGGTGCCGGTCCTCACCCATGCCGGTATCCAGGCCATCCTCAAGGTCGCCTACCCCTATCCGGAGACCCTGGCCGAGCCGGTGGCGCTGGAGCTCTGGAACGGGCACGGCGCCGTCGAACTCCTGCGCAGCGATCGGCCGCACTGCGCCATGCTGCTCGAACGCCTGGATGCCGACAAATGGCTGCAGGACGCGCCCATGGATCAGGCGATCGCGGCGTGGGGAACCGTGATGCGGCAGCTCTGCATCGAACCTGACGGTCGGCCCCAATGGGATGAACTACCGCACCTGGCCGCGACGGCGGAACGCTGGAGCGACGAACTGCCGGAACAATGGGAACTCCTGGGCCGGCCGTTTGAGCGCTGGCTGCTCGAGGCGGCCCTTGAGGTCTGCCAGGTCCGCGGTGCCGTGGGCCGCCGCTCCGGCACGGACGTGCTGGTGCACACGGACCTGCACTTCATGAACGTCCTCCCCCGGCCGGGGACCGGCACGTACGCGGCGATCGATCCGCAGCCGGGTATCGGGGAGGCCGAATTCGCCGTCGCGCCGTGCCTGTGGAACCGGTTGGACGCCCTGCCGCAACGGAACGCCGAAAAAGGGCTGCAGCAACGGTGCCGCGATCTCAGTGACGCCGCCGGGCTCGATGCGGAGGCGGCCCGGCAGTGGTCGGTGCTGCGGGAGGTGGAGAACGCCCTGGCGTACCTGGCGAAGGAGGACCACGCCGACGACGCCGCCAGGTCACTGTGGGTGGCCAGCACCTTGGCGGGGCGGACGCTGGCGGGCCTGCCCGAGGCGCACCAGCTCAAGCGGCTCTGATGTTCTCGTTCCACACGTCGTAGCCGAGCTTGAGGATCAGCACCGCTACGACCACCAGGAAGACCACCCGGATGAAGCGGCTGCCCTGCCGCACGGCAGTGCGGGCCCCCAAATAGCCGCCTGCCATGTTGGCCAGGCCGAGCACCAGGCCGACGCCCCACAGCAGGGAGCCGTGCGGCAGAAAGAATAGCAGGGCGCCGGCGTTGGTGGCCATATTGACGATCTTGGCCTTGGCGCTGGCCTCCAGGAAGGCGTACCCCATCAAGGTGACCAGCGCGATCACCAGGAAAGACCCGGTGCCCGGCCCGATCAGCCCGTCATAGAAGCCGATTGCGCCGCCGATCATCCCGGCCAGGACGTAGTGCCGGTGCCCGGTGTGCCGGAGGGTGGTCAGCTCACCAACGTTGGGCCTGAACGCGGTGAAAAGGGCGACGGCGATCAACGCCAGCACGATGATCGGCTTGAACACCGATTGTGGCAGGTGCGCGGCCAGCACTGCGCCGCCGAAGCTGCCGCCCAGGGCCACCAGGGCCATCGGGACGGCGGTTTTCAGGTCCGGGCCGACCCGCCGGTAATACGTCACGGCACTGGTGGCAGTCCCAAAGATGGAGCCCATCTTGTTGGTGGCCAGGGCCTGCACCGGCGTGATGCCGGGGACCATGAGCATGACCGGAAGCTGAATCAGGCCACCACCGCCAACCACTGCGTCCACCCAGCCCGCGCCGAAGCCCGCCACGACCACCAGCAGCAGGGTGACCAGCTGGAGGTCCTGGAACCCCGAAATCACTTCCCGGCAGCGGTAAGGACGTACTGCACGGCGTCGGCGACGGCCACGTTCTCCGCTGACCCGCTGACCCGGTCCTTGATTTCGACGACGCCGTCCACCAGGCCGCGACCCACGGCAAGGATGGTGGGCGCGCCCACCAGTTCCGCATCGCCGAACTTGACTCCCGGGGAAACCTTGGGGCGGTCGTCGTAGATGACGTCCAGCCCTGCCGCCTCGAGGTCTTGGGACAGCTGCTGCGCTGCGGCGAAGATCTCTTCACCTCTGCCGACGGCTACAACGTGCACGTCGGCGGGCGCGACCGCCCGCGGCCAGGTGAGGCCGCGCTCGTCGTGGTTCGACTCGGCGAGGGCGGCGACGGCGCGGGTCACCCCGACGCCGTAGGAACCCATGGTGACCACCGCGAGTTTGCCGTTCTGGTCCAGCACCTTCAGATCCAGCGCTTCGGCATACTTGCGGCCGAGCTGGAAGATGTGGCCCATCTCAATGCCTCGGGCTGCCTCCAGCGGTCCGGACCCGTCAGGCGCCTCATCGCCTTCCCGGACCTCAACGGCTTCGATCGTGCCATCCCAGCCGAAGTCGCGGCCAGCGACCAGCCCGAAGACGTGCTTGCCGCCTTCGTTGGCGCCGGTGATCCAGCTGGTGCCGGACACAATTCGGGGGTCCACCAGATACAGCAGCCCGGCGGAACCGTCGGTGCCGAGTACGGGCTCGTCCAGGGAGAGGCCAGGACCGATGTACCCCTTGATCAGGCCCGGGTTCTTTTTCAGGTCCGCTTCGTTCGCCGCTTCGAGGCCGATCTCCCCGCCGATGGGCAGGTGGGCGCCGATGTTCGCTTCGATGCGCTTCAGGTCCACGGCCCGGTCGCCGGGAACGCCGATCACCACGATCTGGCGTTCGCCGGTGGGCAGGTCAACGGCCAGCACCACATTCTTGAGCGTGTCGGCGGCCGTCCACGGCTGCCCATCCCGGGGAGCAATCCGGTTGGCTGCCTCCACCAGGGTGTCGATGGTGGGTGTGTCGGGTGTGTCCAGCACCCGGGCGGCAGGTGCGGAGGTGAAGTCGATCTCGTCGGGAACCACCGTGGTGACGGCTTCCACGTTGGCCGTATAGCCCCCGGCGGAGCGGACATACGTGTCCTCACCGATGGGGGTCGGGTGCAGGAATTCCTCACTCTTGGAGCCACCCATGGCACCGGCGGTGGCCGTGACGGGCACGATGTCCAGTCCCAGCCGGTCGAAGATCCGCAGGTAGGCCGCACGGTGCGCCTGGTAACTGGCCTCCAAGCCCGCATCGTCGATGTCAAAGGAGTAGGAGTCCTTCATGATGAACTCGCGGCCGCGGAGCAGGCCGGCCCGGGGCCGGGCCTCGTCACGGTACTTGTTCTGGATCTGGTAAATGCTCAGGGGCAGGTCCTTGTAGGAGCTGTAGAGGTCCTTCACCAGCAGGGTGAACATTTCCTCGTGCGTGGGGGCCAGCAGGTAGTCAGCGCCCTTGCGGTCCTGAAGGCGGAAGATGCCGTCACCGTACTCGGTCCAGCGGTTGGTCGCCTCGTAGGGCTCCTTGGGCAGCAGCGCCGGGAAATGCACCTCCTGCGCACCGATCGCCGTCATCTCCTCCCGGATGATGTCTTCCACCTTGCGCAACACCCGCAAACCCAACGGCAGCCAAGTGTAGATTCCCGGCGCGGCACGGCGGATGTAACCGGCACGGATCAGCAGCTTGTGGCTGGCCACCTCGGCGTCGACAGGGTCTTCCCGCAGTGTGCGCAGGAACAGGGTGGAAAGGCGAAGAATCACGCGGGATTTCCGTTTCTTGTGAGCAGGATGCTGCACCACGCGGTACGGCGGCGCGGTGCTCAGTCAGGTACCAATCTACCGGGTGTGGCGGAAAGGCCCGTAGCCACCACAATCTGTGCGGTCCTGGATTCTTTTCGGGCTGCGCGTTCCGGTTTCTGGGTTGGCGTTCCTGCGGGGTTGGTTAGGCGTTCCTGCGGGGTCTGGACAGCGGGATAGACAAGGTCTACCTTTTAATTCATCGGGTGATGAAATCACTGGAATTCCCACAGGGGCGGGAGGCTCCCATGGCTCATTCAGCAGTTTCCGCCGGCACCCTGGACACGGCAGCCGGCGTACGCATCGCAGGCTTGTCAGTGGTCCGCAACAAGACCACGGTGCTGCAGGACCTGAACCTGACCGTTCCCGCCGGGCGTATCACGGGCCTGCTTGGTCCCTCGGGAAGCGGCAAAACCACCTTGATGCGGGCGATCGTCGGCGTGCAGCGGCTCTCGGCCGGCACGGTCACCGTGCTGGGACAACCCGCCGGGCACCCTGCCCTGCGGCATGAGGTCGGGTACGTAACTCAGGCGCCAAGCGTGTACCGGGACCTGAGCGTCGAAGACAACGTCCGCTACTTCGGCGCCATGCACGGCCGTGGCCGAACGGAGGCCAGGCAGGCCATCGACGCCGTCGGACTCGCCGACCTGGCCGGACGGCGTGCCGCCGACCTGTCAGGTGGCCAGTTCAGCCGAGTCTCCCTGGCCTGCGCCCTGGTCTCGGAGCCGGTCCTGCTGATTCTCGATGAACCCACGGTCGGCCTGGATCCGGTGCTCCGTGCCGACCTGTGGCAGCGCTTTGCTGCGCTCGCGGCGGCGGGCACCACGCTCATCATTTCCAGTCACGTGATGGAGGAGGCCAGCCACTGCGATTCGCTGCTGCTGTTGCGGGAGGGCCGGCTGCTGGCGCAGCTCACGCCGGAAGAACTCCGCCAGCGGGGCGGATCGGCCGATCTGGAACTGGCTTTCCTCCAACTGATCAGGGCCGGTATGGCGGCCGAAAAAGGCGGCGTGCGATGAATCCGGGTCGAATGGTGGCAACCACTGAAAGGGTCCTGCGGCAATTGAGGTCGGACCCGCGCAGCATTGCCCTGATCCTGGTGGTGCCGTCGGTGCTGCTGACGGTGGTCTACTTCCTGTTCGAAAACGAAACCCTGCCACCAGGGGTGCCGCGCACCTTTGACCGCATCGGCCTGATGATGCTGGCCATTTTTCCATTTTTTGTCATGTTCCTGGTGACCTCCATTACGATGCTGCGGGAACGGATCTCCGGCACGCTGGAACGGCTGCTGACGACTCCGATCGCCAAGGCTGACCTGCTGTTTGGCTACGGTCTGGCCTTTTCCCTCATGGCCGCCCTACAGTCCCTGGTGGCCATCGCCGTCGCGTACTGGATTTTTGGGCTGGATATCCAGGGCAGCGCGGGCTGGGTGGTCCTGACCGCGGTGGTCAACGCCGTGCTGGGAGTGGCATTGGGCCTGCTGTGCTCCGCCTTCGCCCGGACCGAGTTCCAGGCAGTCCAGTTCATGCCGGTGGTGGTGGTACCCCAGATCCTGCTCTGCGGGCTGTTCGTGGCACGGGACCAGATGAACGGCGTCCTGGAGGCCATCTCCAACGTGTTTCCGCTCAGCTACTCCGTGGACGCCCTGCAGGAAATTGCCGGCAACACGGAACCGACCGGCGCCATGTGGAACGACCTGGCGGTGGTCATCGGCTTTGTCCTGGCGGTGATGGTGCTGGCTTCCCTGACCCTGCGGCGGCGCAGCGGATGAGCGGTGCAGTAGCTCCGCCGCGTCGTGGGAGGCGAAGCGGTGGCGGGAACAGCCGCGCACACATCGTTGCGGCTGCCCAGGCCCTGTTCGCTGAGCGGGGGTACGACGGCACCAGCCTGCGTGAGGTGGCGCGGCAGGCGAAAGTGGATCCCGCCATGGTGCACCACTTCTTCGACAACAAGGACGCGCTTTTTGCCGCCTGCGTCGAACTCCCGGCCGACCCGCGGGCCGTGCTGGCCGCCGTCGTCGCCATTCCCGCCATCGAGCGGGGTCCGGCGCTGCTGCGCGCCCTGCTGGGGCTGTGGGACTCACCCCTGCAGCCCGGCTTGCTGGCCCTGGTCCGCGGCACCCTGACGTCCCGGGCGCAGGCGGCGTTGATGCGTGAAGTCCTCAGCCGCAGGGTCGTTGCCCATGCCATGACCGGAGTTCCGGGAACACCGGAGGAGCTGCGGCTACGCGGTGCACTCGTGGCCAGCCAGTTGATGGGCCTGATGATCTGCCGGCACATCCTGCATCTGGAACCGCTGGCATCGGCGGCTCCTGACGACGTCGTTCGTTGGGTGGGGGCCACAGTGCAGCATTACCTGACCGGACCTCTGACCAGCGCCGGCGGGGCCGTCGATGATGGCGGGGCCGGGGGTCATGGCGAGGTCGCTGGTGATGGCCAGGCCGCTCCGGCCAGGGCCTCGGTCCCGAAGAAAGAGCCTGCCTAGAACAGCACGGTGGCGAAGGTTCCCGCCGGGCGGAACCCGACGCGCTCGTAGGCCGCCCTGGCCCGGGTGTTGTAGTCGTTGACGTACAGGCTGGTGACGGTCGCGTGCCGCTGCGCCAGTCGCACGACCGACGCCATGTAGCCCGCGCTGAGTCCCAGGCCGCGATATCGGGGATTGACCCAGACGCCCTGCACCTGGCTCACTCCCCCGGCCACCGCACCCAGGTCGGCCTTGAAGATGACGTCCCCTGCGTCGTCCAAATGGCTGAAGGAGTGGCCTTGCGCTATCAGCGCCTTGACCCGACGCCGGTAGTGCTCCTCACCGCCCAGGAACGGTGAGTAGCCCACCTCCTCTTCGAACATCGCCGCAGCCGCTGGCAGGATGCTTGCGAAGTCCTCAGGACGGCTTGGCCGCAGAGCGGGATTACCCTCAATCAGGGGTTCCCCGTCAAGTTTGAGCAACGGCTGGTTGGGGCGGATGTCCGCCGCTTCCTTGCCGCCTTCCTGCAGGACGGCGTAGATACCCAGGACGGCCTCTGCGGGACCGAACACGGAGGCGAAGCTGCGTTGTGAGGCTGAGAGCCACTGCCCGAAGGCGGGCGCCTGCTCGGCGGTTATCCCAATCGGCACCACGTTGCTGCCCACCCAACAAGCCGACAGGAGTCCGCCGTCGTCGGCCAGATATCCCAGCACGACGGCCCCCTGGAGGGTGGGCACGGCACTGCCGGAAGCCTCGAGCTGCGTCGCCATGAAGACGTTCGCCACCGGGTCGCGGAGGACCAGTTCCTGCAGGGCCGGGGTATCGGCGTCGGTCAGGACCCGGATGGCACGGGGTAGCAGTTCCCTACGAGACGGTAACCACGGGGCTACCCGCGACAACATCTTCGCCATCGGCTTGCCCCATCTCTTCGGCGATCCTCATCGCTTCTTCGATGAGTGTCTCAACGATCTGGTCTTCCGGGACGGTCTTGACGACCTGGCCCTTCACGAAGATCTGGCCTTTGCCGTTACCGGAGGCCACGCCAAGGTCCGCTTCACGGGCCTCACCGGGACCGTTCACCACACAGCCCATCACGGCCACGCGCAGGGGCACTTCCATGCCCTCCAATCCCGTGGTGACCTGCTCGGCGAGCGTATAGACGTCCACCTGGGCTCGTCCGCAGGACGGGCAGGAAACGATCTCCAGCTTGCGCGGACGCAGGTTCAGCGACTGGAGGATCTGGTTGCCGTCCTTGATTTCCTCCACCGGGTGCGCGGAGAGCGAAACGCGGATGGTGTCCCCGATGCCCTGGGCCAGCAGGGCACCGAAAGCTGTGGCCGACTTGATGGTGCCCTGGAAGGCGGGCCCAGCCTCGGTTACACCCAGGTGCAGCGGCCAGTCGCCGCGCTGGGCCAGCAGTTCGTAGGCCCGCACCATGACCACCGGGTCGTTGTGCTTGACGGAGATCTTGAAGTCGTGGAAGTCGTGCTCCTCGAACAAGGACGCCTCCCAGACAGCCGACTCCACCAATGCCTCGGGCGTGGCCTTGCCGTACTTTTCCATCAACCGCGGATCCAGTGAACCGGCGTTGACCCCGATGCGGATGGAGGTTCCGTGGTCCTTTGCGGCCTGGGCAATTTGCTTCACCTGGTCGTCGAACTTGCGGATGTTGCCGGGGTTTACCCGGACGGCTGCGCAGCCCGCTTCGATGGCCGCGAAGACGTATTTCGGCTGGAAGTGGATATCGGCAATGACCGGAATCTGCGACTTCTTGGCGATGATCGGCAACGCTTCCGCATCATCGGCGGACGGGCAGGCGACACGCACGATGTCGCAGCCGGAAGCGGTCAGTTCGGCGATCTGCTGGAGCGTGGCGTTGATGTCAGTGGTAGGCGTCGTCGTCATCGACTGGACGCTGATGGGCGAATCGGAACCGACACCAACGGATCCGACCTTGATTTGCCGGGTTTTGCGCCGGGGCGCGAGGACGGGCGGGGGTGCTGCCGGCATACCGAGGCTGACCGAGGTCAAAATGTGCTCCTTGCTGCTTTCGACGACCGGCACCGCCACGCATGGCGACCCGGTTCTGCGTGGATGGCCGTGCAGCACGGTGCGCGGCGATCCTTCCCAATTGTAGGCTTCGAGCCCTGCACACCGGTACGCCGGTCTGCCCGCCCCGCCTGCCTGTCCCGCCTTAGCTGATGTGGCTGCTCAGTGCCCCGATGACGGGGTTCCAGGCGGTGGTTTTGAATCCGGCAATGACGCCGACCGTGTTGAAGGGGTCCTGCGTCAGGAGCTGGTTCAGGGAATCCTCGTTATCGGCCTTGAAGATCAGCAGGGCGCCGGCGCCATCCTCGAACGGTCCACTGGCAATAACCTCGCCGGTGTCGACGAGCCCGTTGAGCCATGCGCGGTGCTCGGGACGGTGCTCGTCGCGGGTTGACGCCGAGTCGGGGGCATAGACGTATTCAACTGCAAAGATTGTCATTGCCTCAGCCTATCTCAGCCCACCAGCAGCCACTTGGCCAACGTGCCGATCCCGGCGGCCCACAGCATCGAGGCCAGGGTGCCGATGATGAACCGTTCACTGGCGGCCGGGGTCTGCTTGAGTTCCGG
>JAODMR010000041.1 GCA_025465475.1 Micrococcaceae bacterium | reverse complement strand
TGATTTCCAGCTCGCCCCGGGGTGAAGGCTTCAGGTTCCGGGCAATGTCCACGACGTGGTTGTCGTAGAAGTACAGGCCGGGCACCGCGTAATGGCTTTTGGGCTGTTCGGGCTTCTCCTCCAGGGACAGCGCACGGCCGCTCGCATCGAACTCAACCACGCCGTACGCCTTAGGGTTCTTGACCCAGTAACCGAAGACAGCCCCGCCGTCGACGTTGCTGTAGCGGCGCAACTGGGTCCCCATGCCCTGCCCGTAAAAGATATTGTCTCCCAGCACCAGGGCCACCGGCTCATTGCCAATGTGCTCAGCGCCGAGCACAAAGGCCTGGGCAAGACCGTCGGGGGACGGCTGCTGGATATAGCTCAGGTTCACGCCGAAACGCGATCCATCCCCCAGCAGGCGCTCGAACTGTTCGGCGTCGTGCGGGGTGGTGATGATGAGGATGTCACGGATACCTGCCAGCAGCAGGGTCGACAGCGGATAGTAAATCATCGGCTTGTCGTAGACGGGAACGAGCTGCTTGCTGACTCCCAGGGTGATGGGGTGAAGTCGGGAGCCTGTTCCGCCCGCCAGGATGATTCCGCGCATGGGCTCTATCATTGCCTGCCGTTCCCAGAGAACCAAACCGCTAGGCTTTGTTGCATGCAGAAGCTACTCGTCACCGGTGGGGCCGGATTCATTGGCTCCAATTTTGTCCGCTACGCCCTGGAGCACACCTCCTACTCCATCACTGTGGTGGACAAACTCACCTATGCCGGGAACCGCGAGTCCTTGCGAGGCCTGCCGGAGGACCGCTTCGCATTTGTGAAGGGAGACATCGCCGACGCTGCCCTGATCGACCAGTTGGTAGCTGAGACGGACGCCGTCGTGCATTACGCGGCCGAATCCCATAATGACAACTCCCTGCACGATCCCCGGCCGTTCCTGGACACGAACATCATCGGCACGTACACCCTGATCGAGGCTGCCCGCCGGCACGGCAAGCGGTTCCACCACATCTCCACCGATGAGGTCTACGGCGACCTTGAGCTGGACGATCCGCAGCGGTTCACCGAGCAGACGCCCTACAATCCGTCCAGCCCGTATTCATCGACCAAGGCCGGCTCCGACCTGCTGGTCCGGGCATGGGTCCGTTCCTTCGGGCTGCAGGCCACGATCAGCAACTGCTCCAATAACTACGGGCCCTACCAGCACGTGGAAAAGTTCATTCCGCGGCAGATCACCAACGTGATCGACGGAATCCGCCCCAAGCTGTACGGCAAGGGCGAAAACGTGCGTGACTGGATCCACGCCGACGACCACTCGTCAGCGGTGCTGACCATTCTCGAAAAGGGCGAGATCGGCCAGACCTACCTGATCGGGGCGGACGGCGAAAGAAACAACAAGGACGTCGTCGAACAGATCCTCGAACATATGGGACAGCCCCGGGCCGCATACGACCACGTGGTTGACCGGGCCGGGCACGACCTGCGGTACGCCATCGACTCCTCGAAGCTGCGCTCGGAACTTGGCTGGCGGCCGGTGTTCTCCGACTTTGGCAAGGGTCTGGAAGACACCATCGCCTGGTACCGCGACAACGAGTCCTGGTGGCGGCCGCAGAAGGCGCAGACCGAGGCCAAATACCAGGTGCAGGGCCAGTAGCGTGGCCTTGGCATTCGGCAAGGATCTTTCGGCCCGACCGACCAGCATTCCGGGCCTGACCGTTTTCAGCCTGCCCGTGCATGGGGACAACCGTGGCTGGTTCAAGGAAAACTGGCAGCGCTCCAAGATGGTGGAACTGGGGCTTCCCGATTTCCATCCGGTCCAAAACAATATCTCTTTCAATGAGAAGGCAGGCACCACACGGGGCATCCATGCCGAGCCGTGGGACAAGTTCGTCTCCGTCGCGTCGGGAAAGATCTTCGGTGCGTGGGTCGACCTCCGTGAGGGGGACTCCTTTGGTGCGGTCTACACGCAGGAACTTGATGCCTCCGAGGCGATCTTTGTTCCCCGCGGTGTCGGCAACTCCTTTCAAACCCTGGCAGACAACACGGCCTATGTGTACCTGGTCAACGACCACTGGAGCGCCTCCGCGCAGTCCGAGTACACCTTCCTGAACCTGGCCGACGAGACGGTAAACATTGCGTGGCCCATCCCCTTGGACCAGGCCGAGCTTTCCGATAAGGACCGGGCCCATCCGCGGCTGGCAGCCGTGGTGGCGATGCCCCCCAAGCGGACGCTGGTTCTGGGAGCCAACGGACAGCTGGGGACAGCGCTGCGGCGGAGCCTGGACGGGCGCCGGAATGTGGACTTCGCCGGGCGCGACCAGATAGACCTCGAATCCGGGACGGGCCTGGACCAGGTCGAGTGGTCCCGGTACTCCACCGTCATCAACGCAGCCGCCTACACCGCCGTCGACGCCGCCGAAACCGCCGAGGGCCGCGCCGCCGCCTGGCAGGTCAACGTGACCGCGACGTCCCGGTTGGCGGAACTTGCCGCCGAGCATCAGCTCACCCTGGTGCAGGTTTCCTCCGACTACGTGTTCGACGGCGTCCGGCCCAGCCACGACGAGGACGAACCCGTCTCACCGCTGGGTGTGTACGGCCAAACCAAAGCCGCCGGCGACGCCGTCGTCCGCTCCCTCCCTCGCCACTACATCGTCCGGACCAGTTGGGTCATCGGGGAAGGGAACAACTTTGTGCGCACCATGGCGCGCCTGGCCGCCAAGGGAGTCAGCCCGTCGGTGGTGGACGACCAGCGCGGCCGATTGACTTTCGCTGCAACACTCGCCGACGGGATCGTGCATCTCCTGGACACAAAGGCGGCGTTCGGAACCTACAACCTCACCAACGACGGCGACGTGGAAAGTTGGGCGGACATCGCCCGGCGCGTCTTCACGCATTGTGGCAGGGCCGCCGCTGACGTGTCGGGGGTCAGCACGGCGGAATACTTCGCCGGCAGGAGCGGCGCACCGAGACCGCTCAACAGCGCCCTGACGCTGGACAAGATCAAAGCCACAGGTTTTCGGCCGGCCAGCGCCGCGGTGCTGTTGGACGAGTACCTGCAGTCGGAGAACGCCGGAGCCGATGCGTAAGCCGGGCCGGTCGCCGCGGATCTCCGGCGGGCGGTGCCCATGGCCGCGCTAGAATCTAATGCCATGACCACCCCCTCAGACTTTCCTCCGCTGGAACCGCACCGGATCTCAATCGTGGTGCCGGTGTACCAGGGAGAAAAGACCCTGACCGGAGTGGTGGATGAACTCCTCGCCTACACCGAGCCGAAGCTGACGGACGACGGAAACCCGTATGTGGTGTCCGAAATCCTGCTGGTCTTCGATCATGGCCCTGACAATTCAGCTGCTGTCATCCGTGAACTCGCCCGACGCCATTCCCAGGTGCGGGGAGTGTGGCTGAGCCGGAACTTCGGCCAGCACCCGGCCACCCTGGCAGGCATGGCCTCCTCCGGCGGTGACTGGGTGGTCACGATGGACGAGGATGGCCAGCACGACCCGGCCGCCATCCCGCAACTGCTCGACACTGCGCTGCGGGAACAGGCAAGTGTCGTGTACGCCATGCCCAGCAACAAGGCACCGCACGGCTTCCTCCGAAACGTTGCCTCCAAGGGCGCCAAACGCGTCGTGGCCACCCTGCTGGCCGGCCACGACGCCACCAGCTACCAAAGCTTCCGACTGCTGACCGGCGAAGTCGCCCGCTCCGTCGCCGCCTATGCCGGTCACGGCGTCTACCTTGACGTTGCCCTGGGCTGGATCGCCGACCGCATCGCCACCAGCCCGGTGGCGCTGCGCCAGGAAGGTGAGCGTGGTTCCGGCTACCGGTTCCGCACCCTGATGTCCCATTTTTGGCGCATGGTTCTTTCCAGTGGCACCAAGGGTCTCCGCCTGGTCAGCCTGATCGGGGTGCTGTTCGCGCTCTGCGGCATCGCGCTGGCCATCTACCTGCTGATTTCCTACGCCACCGGGCACGGTGCCGGCCAGCAGGGCTGGACCTCCACCATGATCGTCATGCTGCTGAGCACCGGGGCCATTTTGTTCTCCCTGGGCGTCATTGCCGAATACGTGGGCGTGAACGTCAACATGGCGATGGGCAAGCCCGCCTACCTGATAGGCACCGATCCAGCCAATGGCCCCTTGGGTAGGGCCCGGCACCAGGCAACACCGGCTGCCAGGACGCCCTCCGGCGCACCTAGCCGTGCAGAGTGATCCTGTTTGGGTCATCGGCGCAGGCGGGTTGCTTGGAAAGGCACTGGTGGCGGAGCTTGGCCGTCGCGGCCATCCTGTCCTGACAGCCAGCATTCCCTGGTCGCGCCCTGACGACGCCGTGGCGGCGCTTCGCGCCGGTGCCGAGCGGCTTCGCGAGGCCGCGAACGGTGGCGCCTGGCGGATCGCGTGGTGCGCAGGCGCAGGAGTGACAGGCTCCTCGCAGGACGCGTTGAACTCCGAACTTGACGTGCTGCAGCGCGGCCTGGCCGCCTTCGCCGAAGTGCTGGTCACGCCGCGGGATGGGGCGTCCGGCCCGGACGTTGTCCCCGGAAAGGACAACGCTTCCTCCGAGGGGCCTGACCCCCGGCCGGCGCGTCGTGGCGGACACTTTTTCCTGGCATCCTCCGCCGGTGGAGTCTATGCCGGTGCACCCAACCCGCCCTTCACCGAGGAGAGCCCCACCGCCCCGTTGGCGCCTTACGGGTGGGCAAAGCTGCGGGCGGAAGCAGTCGTGCGGGACTTTGCCGCAGCCACCGGCGTTCGTGCCTTCATTGGACGTATCTCCAACCTTTATGGTCCGGGGCAAAACCTCAACAAAGCGCAGGGACTGATCAGTGTTTTCGCCCGCGCTGATGTGACGGCCCAACCGGTGACTCTCTACGTGTCCCTCGATACGCTGCGCGACTACCTGTTCGTCAGTGATGCTGCCCGTTTGGTTGCTGCCGGCCTGGATCGCCTTGGGCAACCGGACGTTGGCAACGGCGAAACGGTGCTGAAGATTCTCGCCTCCCACCGGGCGGACACGATTGGCAGCATCATCGGGGCATGCCGGACCGTGTTCAAGCGTCGCCCCCTGGTTGTCCTGGGTGCCAGCCCGTCCGCCAAGGCGCAGGCTGTCGACCTCCGTCTTCGATCTGTTGTCTGGCCGGAACTCGACCGGGTGCCGGTCACTCCCCTGGCTGCCGGGCTTAGCGCCACGGCTTCTGACATTCAGCATCTCCTGGCCGCCGGACAACTGCGCCGGCCCTGACCCCGGCGTCCAATTGGGGGGTCCCGTACCAATGTCGGTACCCTAGACGCAGGTGTGCCTGCCTTGCGGACACGTCGGCGTGCCCTGCCTGCATGGGTTGCGGGCGGAACAACGGCAGGACGAACGGCTCCAGGCCGGATCCGTAAAACGACATTCAATGAGGTGGAACACATGGCCGAGCGCACATCGACGCCTGCCGAGGGCATCCGCGGCATCGGGTCCGGGCCGCCGGGGCCGCTGTCCCGGGTCATTAAGGACCAGCGGGTGCTGTTTCTCCTGGTCGGCGCAGGCAACACGGCCTTCAGCACCGGCCTGTTCATCGTGTTGGCCCTCCTGTTTCCCAGCACACCATCTCCGGTCCTGCTGGCCGTTTCCTGGCTCGTCTCCCTGGTCTCGGTCTTTTTCGTCTACCGAAAGCTCGTTTTCCGGGTCAAGGGCCACGTCTGGCTGGACCTTGGCCGCTTCGCCCTGGTGAACCTCACCGCCCTGCTGGTCAACATGCTGCTGCTCTGGCTCGTCGCCGACCTCTGGGGCGCCCCACGGATCCCCGCGCAGATTCTCATCACGTTCCTCTCAGTAACGATCAATTACTTTGGCCACAAACATTTCTCCTTTCATCGCCGGCACCCAGTCTCCGCCACTGCGCCGGCCGAAACTTCGACCGGGAAAGAATTTCTATGACACCTCGGGTTTCCATCGTTATCCCCGCCTACAACAATGAGCAGTACCTGGCCGAAACCCTCGACTCGGTCCTGAACCAGACCTACGAGGACTACGAGGTGGTCATCGCCGATCACTCGTCGGTGGACGGGACGGCCGACGTGATCGCCCGCTATGCCGACCATCCCAAGCTCCGGGTGCTTCCTCCCACTCCAACCGGTGGAGGCGCGCAGGCGAACTGGAACCGGGTGAGCCAGGCCGCTGAGGGAGAATTACTGAAACTGGTTTGCGGTGACGACCTGATCACCCCCGACGCGCTGGAAGTGCAGGTCCGGGCCCTGGACAACAACCCCGGGGCCGTCCTGGTGGCTTCGCAGCGGAACCTGGTGGACGCGCACGGCAAGGTGTTCATCGCCAAACGCGGGCTGCAGGGCGTGAAGGGCCGGATCACTGGCCGCGCCGCCGTTCGTGCCACGGTCCTTGCTGGGACCAACATCTTTGGTGAACCCGCCTGCTCACTGTTCCGCCGGGAGACGTTGGAACAAGTGGGTTGGTGGGACAACTCCTACCCCTACCTCATCGATGAAGCGACGCTGTGCCGCGTCAGCCTGCACGGAGACGTCGTCGCCTTACGGCGGGTCACCGCATCCTTCCGCATTAGCGCAAGCCAGTGGAGCGTCCGCTTGGCCAACTCCCAGTCGGAGCAGGCCACCGCCTTCCACCACGCCCTCCGGAGGATGGATCCAACCCTCGTCTCCTGGTTGGATGTCAAGGTTGGCAGTGCCAAAGCGGTGGCCATGGCCTACGCGCGCCGCTTGGCGTACCTGAGGCTGCGCAAACGCATGGCCCACGACAATGCAGTGGAAAGCACGGTGTAGCGTGTCGCATCCGGTCACCACCAGTTCCGCCGGAGCAACTGCCGAACGAGAGGACGCCGGCGCCCTCCAGACGGCGGCCGGCAAGGGCCCGACGCCGGAGCGTTCCGAAAGGACGCCACCGCGCGGAACCTTGCGCCGCCTCCTTCCGCCCGTGGCCGCCTGCCTGGTCGTCATCGTCGGCGCGCTGATTCCCCTGTATTTCAACAGCCGGTTCTACTACTACGCCGACACCCAGGACGGGGCCTTCGGCATTTGGTTCGAACTGGGCGAGAAACTTCGCAACGGTGAGTGGCCGATCTTCAGCACCCAGGCCTGGATGGCGGGCAACTATGCCGCCGAAGGGCAGTGGGGGCTATGGAACCCACTGATTCTGGGCATCGGGCTCCTGGCCTCCTACTCGTCCAACGTCCTGGTGTTTTCCACACTGGTGAAGCTTTTCTTCATGGTCGTGGCCGCCGCCGGCATCTACCCGCTGGCGCGCTCTTATGGCGCCAAAGTTGGACCGGCGTTCGTGGTGGCCGCTGCCGCACCCCTGGCCGGGTTCACACTGTTCATGGACGCCCCGTCCTGGGTCACCAACCTGATGGTGTGGTCCCTGCTGCCCGCAGCCTGGTGCGGCCTGCGTTCGATGGTCTACCGCTCGGGCTCCCCTATCCTGGCCCTGGTGGCGGGATATCTGCTGATCACCATCGGCTACGTGCACGGGACCCTGATGCTGGTCTTCCTGTTCCTGGGCCTCCTCCTGGAAGCCCTGCTGCTGGGCAAGGGACGGCAGGTCTGGAAGCTCTTGGCGACCGGTGCGGCCCTTGGACTCATCGCGGTCACCGTCTACCTGCCTGGCGTGCTGAGCGCAGGCGTTACAGCCCGGGCCGACTCGCTGGCGAACGACGGATTCATGGTCGCAGACCTCACCGGCTTGGCCAGCGCCGGCGTCGCCACCTCCTTGCCGCAACTGATCGGCTGGTGGGGCACCTACGCCAAGGAACCTCTGCTGTACATTGCCTGGTTCCTGCCGCTCTACGCCTGGGTCCGGTGGAGCAGTTTCCGCCAGCACGCACAGGCCCTGTCTGGCCTGCTGTTTATGCTGGTGCTCTCCGTCGCGTTCGTCGTCGGTCCGGGGCAGATGGGGCCGCTGCGCTACCCCGCCCGGATCATGCCGTTCGTCGCGCTCACCGTGCTGGTGCTGCTGGCGGTCCTGCTCAGCAGGATGCCCGCTCCGGCATTCACCCGGATGCGACTGGGGGCCGCCCTGGTCCTGGTCCTTGCGGGAACCTTCCTCGCCTTTGGCCAGGACCCGCTGCACTGGCGCCGGCACGTGATCGCCGCCGCCCTGAGCGGGGTTGGCGTGTACCTGTCGTGGCTCTTCCTGCGCCGCTCAGCCACCCGTGCCCAGGCGGGCGGCCAAACCCGGACGAGTGGCGGACGGAGTCCCTGGCTTCGACCGTCGGCGGTCATCGCCGTCGTCACCCTGGCCACCGTGGGTGTCCAGGCGCACTATTTCGCCCGCGACCTGCAGTCCGATCCCAATGCGCCGGTCACCGTGGCCGAGTACCAGTCGCAACTGCCGCAGGCGGAGGGTGACACCTTCGTGGTGGGCACCGGATCGCAGCTGGGCAGCAGCATGTTCTCTGACACCCTGCTGGCCAACACCTGGTACCTCAACAGGGCGAAGGTCCAGAACCTGTACACGCCCCTGCAGTACAAGACGTACTCCGAGGACCTGTGCATGACCCACCGCGGGGAAACCTGTCCCGCGGCCTTCGACAAGCTCTTCAGCGTGGACGCCAAGACCGGGCTGCTCCTGGTGGACCTGCTTTCCATTGACTCAGTCCAGGTGCTGCGGACCCCCACCCAGACCGAAGCGGACCTGCTTAAGCTGCAGGTGCCGGCCGGCTGGGAGCGGGTTTCCGCAGACGAGGACTCCATCCTGCTGCGGCGAATGGAGCTGACGTCCGACGCCGGCGGCGTGGAATGGGCGACGCCTGGCCTGGCGGTGACCGACGAGGCCAACAGCCCACAGAAGCTCAGCTTCCGGGTGGGTGCCGTTCCGTCCGGCGGTGGGCAGGTGGTCCTCAGCCGGCTCGCATGGCCCGGCTACACGGTCTCCGCGGGGACGCTCGCTGATCCCGACCGGGATTACCTGGTCACGGTCAACGTGCCGGCAGATGCGGCGGGGACCGTCATCGAACTCGATTTCCAGCCTCCCGGCTGGTCCGTAGCGGTCGGCGCCTTTGTGCTGGGCATGGTGTTGATGGTGCTCCTTTCCGTGCTGCACCTGATACAGCGGGTGCGGAACCGGCGTCGCCCCGCTACCGTCGCCCCTGGCGCGGTCACCCCTGGCGCCGTCGCCCCTGGCACCGTCACTCCTGGCACCGTCACTCCTGGCACCGCTTCCGAAGGCGCACTCGAACGGTAAATTCAGACGCCGGTCATACCAAAGGGCCCGGGGCCCGGAGCAGATTTCCTGCCCCGGACCCCGGGCCCTTTCGTGCCAAACTCGAGCGACTGCGGTCTGCGGCCGTGTTCAGCCGCTGCGCCGCTGCACCCCTTGGTGGGAGTTCAGGCGCTACGCAACTTGGCGACGGCGTCGTCAATATCGCCGTCGAACACCACGTTCCCATGGTCGAGCAGAACGCCGCGCGCGCAGATTTTGGCGACCAGGTCCAGATCGTGGCTAACGACAACCAGTGTCTTTCCCGCGGCTGCCAGTTCCTTGATCTTGCGGATGCACTTCTTCTGGAACGGCTCATCGCCGACGGCCAGGATTTCATCGACCAGGAAAACCTCCGGGTCCGTGTGCACCGCAACGGAAAAAGCCAGCCGCAGGTACATGCCCGATGAGTAGAACTTCACCTCGGTGTCGATGAACTGGCCGATCTCGGCGAACTCGACAATGGAGTCGAAGCGCTCATTGATCTGCTCTTCGCTCATGCCCAGGATGGCGCCATTGAGGTAGACGTTCTCCCTGCCGGAGAGGTCGTGATGGAACCCGGCACCAACCTCGATCAGGCCAGCCACCCGGCCGCGGGTCCGCACGGACCCTGAATCCGGAAGCATCACCCCGGAGATGTGCTTGAGCAGGGTGGACTTGCCGGAGCCGTTGAAGCCGAGCAGGGCCACCGTTTCGCCCTGTTGGATGTCGAGGGAAACGTCGTGCAGGGCATGGAACTTCTCGGACAGGTCGCCGCGCCGGCCCTTGGCCAGCCAGACCAGGGCTTCCTTGATGGAGCGGGTGTGCCGGAGCACGAACTGCTTGTTGATGTTCCGCACTTCGATTGCTGTATCCACTCAGAGCTCCTGCGCAAAGCGGCCTTCAAGCCGCCGGAAGGTCAGCTGCCCCAGCAGCAGGGTGACGATCGAGACAGCGAGCCCCACGGGGATCCACAGGCTCAGCAGGTGCGGGGGGATGCCGGCACTCTGGTCCGTGGTGGGCAGCCAGAAGGCGTAGTGGAAGGCCTCCACGCCAACCGTGACGGGGTTGGCCTGGTACACCGAGTAGAACCCCTCCCCCAGCTTGTCCCGCACCATGGTCCAGGAATACATCACCGGCGATGCCCAGGTGGCAATCATCAGCAGCATGTCGACAATGTTTTCCGAGTCGCGGAAGTAGACGTTGGCGGCGCCGAACAACAGGCCAAGCCCGGTGGCCAGCAGTGCCACGATGATGAACCCGGCGACGGCGGCGGAGAGCTGGAGCAGGTTCGGCCGCCAGCCGCTGACCACGCAGCCGATGAGCAGCACGACCAGTTGCGGAAAGAAATGCACCGCCGATACCCAGACGGAGGCGACCGGAAACAGCTCCCGCGGCAGATAGATCTTTTTGATCAGCCCGCCATTGCCCACGATCGAGCGCGCAGCGTTGCCCAGGGCTTCGGTGAAGAAGTTGATGAGCACAATGCCGGAAAACAGGTAGACCGCATAGTTCGCCAGGCCGTCGGGGTTTTTCGGGCTGCGCTCCAGGCCGAGGAAAACGCCCAGCGCCACGTAGAACACCACGAACTGCACGCCCGGTTTGACATACGACCAGAGCAGGCCGAGCACTGATCCACGGTAGCGGACCTTGAGCTCCTTGCGCACCAGCAGCTTGAGCAGGAAACGGGAGCGGACAACGTCCCCCAGGCCGCCGCCCAGCCCCGGCCGGACGAGCGGCGAAAGGGTGGAAGTCACTTAACCTCGTTCTGTGTGTGCTCGTCGAAGGTCTTTTTCCAGGACTCAAAGGACGTGATGGCCGGCAGCGCCGCCTTGTAGCGGGCGCTGAGCTTCGGCCAGTCGCGGAGCAGGATGGCGTGCAGCCGGGCGCTTTCGGCCAGCATCTCCCGCAATTGCTTCGGGTCGCGCTGGTACCAGGACGCTCCGGTGCCCTCGGCGTTGGACACCACTGCACTGTCGAACTGGGACAGCCGCCACCACCTGTTGTCCTGGTGCGCGACGTTGGCCTGCGGGCGGACCCGGCTCGACGGCGTCACCGGGCGGATCAGCTGGCGGGCCACCGTCTTGGCGGCCCACGGCACCAGGTTCACCTTTGACGGCTGCTGGACACCATGCCCGTGCCGGGGAGGCTTGTCCATCTTCGGGGCCGGGTAGCCGTCCGGGTCGGAGGAGAACTGCGAGTCCGGATAACCCTTCATCATCGTACGGATGGCCGGAAGCTTGGAAGCCAGCAGGCCGTGCAGCCCGTCCGGGCCATCCAGCAGGTCGGCAAGGGCCATGTTGCGGCCCTTACCGGTGGCGTACTGCATGGAGACGAGGTGTTTGATGTCGTTGTAACCGGACTCGCGGACCAGCCGTCCACCGTGCTCATACGGGCTGTGAATCAGGGCAGCGATCAGGCGGTTGCGGGCATGGAAGTACGCCTGCCAGCCGACCAGGTCGTCCTTGTCGATCCAGGACACATGCCAGACGGCGGCACCCGGCAGGGACACCGTGGCGAAACCGGCTTCCTTGGCGCGCAGGCCGTACTCGGCGTCGTCCCATTTGATGAACACCGGCAGGGACAGGCCAATCTGCCGGATCACTTCGGTGGGAATCAGGCACATCCACCAGCCGTTGTAATCGACGTCGACGCGGCGGTGCATCCAGCTGGTGGAGCGCAGGTTGGAGCGCATGAAATCATGGCCCAGCGTCATGTCCTCGCTCGGCAGTGACGGCTGGAACCGGTACGGGTTGACGACCTCGCCGAAGGTGTGCAGGACCGTGCGGTTGTACAGGTCGAACATGTGGCCGCCGACGATGGTCGGTTTCTTGCACAGGTCGGCGAACGTGAGCAGCCGGATGATGCTCTCAGGTTCCACGACGATGTCATCGTCCATCAGCAGGGCGTAGTCACTGCCATTTTCCACCGCTTCGTACATGCCACGGGCGAAGCCGCCCGAACCGCCGATGTTGGCTTGATTGATGATGCGCAGCTTCCCGCCGAGGGCAGCCGAGACCTCGGCGAAACCCTCTGCTTCGCTGACTTTTTCAGTGCCCTGGTCCACCAGCAGCACTTCCTGGACATGCTGCAGAGCCTCGGGATGCTCAGAGAGCAGGCGGAGGTTATTGATGCAGAAGTCGGTCTTGTTCAGCGTGGTGATTTCCAGGGTGATGGAGCCGTTCCGCAGCGGCTCGCCCTCGCTCTGCCATTCCGCCTCGCGCAGCACCAGCTGCCTGGAGCCGGCCACCAGGTCAAACCAGTACCAGCCGCCATCGCCGAAGGGCTTCAGGGACAGCTCGAAGGTGCTGGTGGAGTTGCCCTCCACCCGGCGCGTGTCCACGCGCTGCAGGGCGCCGCGGGCATTGGACTTATAGACAATCACGGCGCCGGGGCCGGAAGTGGTGACGGAGAGCCGGACGCTGTCCACCGTCGTCCAGCGACGCCAGTAGCTGGCCGGGAAGGCGTTGAAGTAGGTGCCGAAGGAGACGCGCTCACCGGCGCGCACGGAGGTGGAGCGACGGGACAGGAAGTCCTCGACGTGCACCTCGGTGCCGGCGCTGCCGGTGCCCTGCTGGCTGGCGGCCGTGGAGGAGTCGTGCCCGATGGTGGGCAATTGCACCCCCGTGGCGCTGCCGGTGTCCATGTAGAGCGGGACGGTGTCCATCTGGCTCTGGCTGGGCAGGATGACTCGCTGCAGGGTGCGCCAGTTCCGGCCCGCGTCGGCCTCTGCTCCGGTTTCCTGCACCGTGGTTTCCACGCTCATGCGTCCACTCCTCCGCTTTCCAGCTTTGCGCCGCCGCTAAAGTGCGGCTTGATCTTGTTGTCGTACATGCTCAGCGCCGAGCCGATGGCCATGTGCATATCCAGGTACTTATAGGTGCCAAGCCGGCCGCCGAAGAGCACCGACTTTTCGCCCTTGGCCAGGTCCCGGTAGGCGAGCAGCTTCGCACGGTCTTCCGCAGTGTTGACCGGGTAGTACGGCTCATCTCCCTTTTCGGCGAAACGGGAGAACTCGCGCATGATCACCGTGGCGTCCTTGGTGTAGTCGCGCTCGGGATGGAAGTGCCGGAACTCATGGATACGGGTGTAGGGCACATCCTCGTCCGGGTAGTTCATCACCGGAGTTCCCTGGAAGTCCTCGATGGGCAGGACTTCTTCCTCAAGGTCGATGGTCCGCCAGGAGAGGTCCCCTTCGGAGTAGTCGAAGTACCTGTCGACGGCACCGGTGTAGATGACCGGCACCTGGCCCAGCACCGCGCTGCGGCTGAATTCGCCGTCGTCGAAGAAGTCGGTATTCAGGTGCACGTCGATGTTCGGGTTGTCGGCCATGCGCTCGATCCACGCCGTGTAGCCGTTCACCGGCAGGCCCTCGTACTTGTCGTTGAAGTACCTGTTGTCGTACGTGTAGCGCACCGGCAGCCGCGAAATGATCTCGGCGGGAAGGTCCTTCGGGTCGGTCTGCCACTGCTTGCCGGTGTAGTGCTTGATGAACGCCTCGTACAGCGGACGCCCGATCAGCTGGATGCCCTTGTCATTGAGGTTCTGGGGGTCCGTGCCGGCCAGCTCGCCTGCCTGCTCCTGGATGAGGGCCTTGGCCTCGGCAGGGCTCATGGAGGCCCGGAAGAACTGGTTGATGGTCCCGAGGTTGATGGGCATGGGGTACACCTCGCCCTGGTGGCTGGTGTAGACCTTGTGCTGGTAGCCGGTGAACTGGGTGAACCGGTTGACATACTCCCAGACCCGCTCGTTGGACGTGTGGAACAGGTGTGCACCGTAGCGGTGGACCTCGATGCCGGTTTGGGCTTCGTTCTCGCTGTATGCGTTACCGCCGATATGGGAGCGCCGATCCAGGACGGCCACCTTCAGACCCAGCTCCGTGGCGGCGCGTTCCGCGATGGTCAGGCCAAAAAAACCTGAGCCGACGACGACGAGATCAGCGTTCACAAACACTCCTGTGTAATTGGCGTGCGAGCACAGCGGTGCCCGCGTCTACCTGCCAAGATTACCCGACGCCCCTGCTGACACCCCATTCGGGTGCAGCAGCGGCAGGCACACCAGGACCCCGCGCATCGTTTGCACAGGAGTTGGACGGAACAGTGGTGGCCGGCAAACTGCCGAATCCGACTGCTGTCGGCTCAAAGGACGGGCGGCGCGCCCCGGGTCCGGAGCGTGGAAGCCACGACCGTGGGGACGAAGAGGAGCACCAGGACCACCAGCGCGGGGATCAGGAGCACGAGCCCGGTCAGCACGGCCCCAGCAAGCAGGGACGGCACCGCGATGGCCAGCATCAGCAGTTGCCAGACGAACGCGGCGGAA
Source organism: Micrococcaceae bacterium (assembly GCA_025465475.1). Lineage (GTDB taxonomy): Bacteria > Actinomycetota > Actinomycetes > Actinomycetales > Micrococcaceae > Arthrobacter_M. The sequence goes on along the minus strand of JAODMR010000041.1, from coordinate 5,959 downwards.
CGGGTCCAGCGGAATCCGCCGTATAGGTTCCAGGCGACGGCGGCAAGGCCAGCACCAAAGCCGAGGATCAGCACGGTCAGGAACACCGCGCTGGCAGGGGAGGAAGAACTTCCGGTGGCCAGCGTTACCGCGAGCCACGCGCCGGCCGCTATCAGGGCCAGGGCTTCCAATCCCAGGACGACAGCGACGACCACCACCCCTACAGGCCGCGGCGAGCGGTCCGACGCCTGAATTCCGCTCGACCGGTCCGACGCCGGGGTTCCGCTCGACCGGTCCGGTCGCCCAGACTGCTGGTCCGGTTGCCCGCCGCCGCCGGTTCTGGCGGAGCCTTGGGGGTCGGAGTTCGCAGGATCTGGCTGTGGTACGTCGGCTCTTGACACAGTGGCACCCTACCGGAGATAGTCGAAAGACAGCGACGCACGTGCAACACCATGTGATGCATCGCTCACCCCGTTCGGGCTATTCGTAGCCTTTTACCCCTTGTTTACACGGAATTAACATGCCACGCTTGATTCAGTGACCAAGGGGGCTGTAATGGGCCCCTTTTCTATGTGGGCGCTCGTGAAAGTTTTCACAAGACGCAGCAGTATTTATGAGGAGTGAGTGATCAGCATGGATTGGCGTAGTCGCGCTGCCTGCCTTGACAAGGACCCCGAGCTGTTTTTCCCCGTTGGGAATACAGGCCCCGCCTTGTTGCAGATCGAAGAAGCCAAAAGTGTGTGCCGCCGCTGCCAGGTTGTTGACACCTGCCTGCAATGGGCACTTGAGTCCGGCCAGGATGCCGGCGTGTGGGGCGGGATGAGCGAAGACGAGCGCCGAGCGCTCAAGCGTCGCGCTGCCCGCGCCCGTCGCGCCAGCTGACCTAAGTTCCGCGGCATCCGCCGCCGATTGTCCAGCCGATCCCTGAGGATCCGCCGGTCAAGCGGCGGCGCAGTTGTTTAAAGCGCAGCTGCTCCTAGGATCTGCTGCGCAGCGGCATTTCCACGTGCACCGCGGTGCCACCGCCCGGGCGGGGAGCCCACTTGATGCTGCCGCTCAGTTCGCTGGTGACCAGGGTACGCACGATCTGCAGTCCGAGTCCTTCAACGTAAGCGTCCTGCGGAAGCCCCACGCCGTCGTCGGCCACCGTCACTTCAAGGATCTCCTCACCCGTGCCGCCGAGTCGTCGGCCGGCCTTGAGCCAGACGGTGCCCTCCCGGTCGGGCAGCCCGTGTTCCACGGCATTGGTGACCAGCTCATTGATGACCAGGGCCAGCGGCGTGGCGAAGTCGCTGGGCAGCTCGCCGAATTCGCCCTCGCGTTCCGTGCGCACCTTTTGGGAGGGTGACGCCACTTCGGCGGACAACCGGAACTGCCTGCCGATCAGCTCGTCGAAGTTGACGCTTTGCGTCAGCCCCTGGGACAGGGTCTCGTGGACCAAGGCAATCGTCGCCACGCGCCGCATGGCCTGCTCGAGGCCCTGTTTTCCCTCATCGCTCTGCATCCGACGGGACTGCATCCGCAGCAGGGCGGCCACCGTCTGCAGGTTGTTCTTCACCCGGTGATGGATTTCCCGGATGGTCGCGTCTTTTGTCACGAGTTCCTGCTCGCGGCGTCGCAGTTCCGAGACGTCGCGGCAAAGCACCAACGCGCCGAACCGTTCCGTGGCGTTGCGCAAGGGAATGGCCCGGAGCGAGAGACTGACGCCGCGGGACTCGATTTCCGTGCGCCAGGGCATCCGGCCGGTGACCACCAACGGCAGCGTCTCGTCGATCATCCGCCGATCCTTGAGCAGCCCCGCCGTGACCTCGGCCAGGGAACGCCCCTCCAGGGATTCGACGTCCCCCAGCCGGCGATACGCGGAGACGCCATTGGGGCTGGCATATTGCACGACGCCATCGGCGTCGAGCCTGATCAGGCCGTCCCCGACCCGGGGTGCGCCGCGCCGGGATCCGGTGGGGGACGCAAAATCGGGCCAGAGGCCCAGCGTTCCCATCTGCAACAGATCGTAGGCGCACTGGCGGTAGGTCAGTTCCAGCCGGGAGGGCATGCGTGAGCTGGACAAGTCCATGTGCGTCGTGACGACGGCGAGCGTCCGGCCGTTACGCACCATGGGCACGGCCTCAACCCGCATGGCCATCTCGTTGCTCCAGCCCGCAGTCTCATTGGAGCGCTCAATCAGTTGGCTGTTCCACGCCTTGGTGACCAGGGGTTCCAGGTCGCTGCGGATGCGTTCACCCACGAAGTCTGAATGGAACACCGTGTGCGTGGTGGAGGGGCGTACATGGGCGAGCGCAACGTAGCCGAACTCGGGGTGGGGGAACCACAGGGCCAGGTCGGCGAACGCCAGGTCGGCAACCATCTGCCAGTCCCCGACCAGAAGGTGCAGCCACTCGGCGTCGCCGGGACCAAAATCGGCATGCTCGCGGATCGGGTCCGTAAAGATGGCCACGCGTTCTCCTTGGTGTTGGTAGGGTTCCACGCCGCGCCGGTGAAACCCCAACCAGGAGTCAATGCCGGACGATGGAACGCAGAAGCCTCAATGCTACCGACAGTGAGGCCATATCGTCCTTGTCGAGCTGGTTGACCTCCTCGAACATCTTGTGCGCCCGGCCCAGTTGCTCGGCGTTTTGTTCCTCCCAGGCACGAATCCTGTCCTCCGCTGGCTCGCCGGGCTCGGTGGCAGACATGACCGCCTTGGTCATGTCTGCCGCCGTCGAATAGAGGTCATCGCGGAGCGCAGCGCGGGCGAGCGCCTGCCAGCGGTCCTCGCGGGGCAGTGCAGTGATTCGTTCCAGCAGGTCATCGATGGCGAAGTGGTTGTACAGGGCGTAATAGACGCTGGCGACGTCGTCGACGGGTTCGGGAATGGTTGACGAGATGTTGGCGATGTCCAACAGGGCGAAGCTCTCGAACAGCTCGGCCCAGCGTTTGCCGAGCGCTTCGGGCAGCTCCCATTCCCGCGCCCGCTGCAGCCAGCTCGCAACGCGTTCCGAATCCTTGCCGCGGAGGTATGTCTCCAACCGGGCGCCTTGCTCGTCGACGACGGGACGCAGCTGCTGGACGACGTCCTCCACGCTGCGGTTACCGGTTCCTTGGTTCACCAACCACCGGACGGCACGGTCCAGCAGCCGGCGGATGTCCAGGTGAATGGTGGACCAGTGTTCGGTGGGAAACGACGGCGGGAGGGCGTTCAGCTGCGCGATCATGTCATCAAGCCGGTACACCTCCCGCAGCGCCGCGAACGCCTTGGCGAGGACTACTTCGGGAACGGACGTTTCCTCCATGGCGCGGAAGGCGAAGGTGATTCCGCCCAGGTTGATCATGTCATTGGCGATGACGGTGGCGACGATTTCCCGGCGCAGGGGGTGGCTGTCCAGTTCGGCGTCGAACTGCTGCACCACCTGGTGCGGGAAGTAGCTGCGCAGGGTGCGGCGGAACCAGAGGTCCTCGGCAAGGTCACTGTCGCGCAGCGCGGAGGCCAGTTCGATTTTGGCGTAGGCGGCAAGTACCGACAGCTCCGGCGACGTCAGGCCCTGGCCTGCGGACAGCCGTGCGTGCAGGGTTTCGGTGCTGGGCAGGGCTTCCAATTCCCGCTTCAGCCCGGCCCTGGTCTCCAGCCAGTCCATCAGCCGTTCGTAGCTGGGACTCCATTCAACGACCCGCTGACGGTCGTTGAGCAGCAGGATGTTTTGCTCCACGTTGTCGACCAGGACCAGACGGCCGACCTCATCGGTCATGTCGGCAAGGAAAGCGGCGCGTTCGTCGGCGGCCAGCCGCCCGGCTGCGACCATGCGGTCGACGAAGATCTTGATGTTGACCTCGTGGTCGGAGCAGTCCACGCCGGCGGAGTTGTCGATGGCGTCGGTGTTGAGGATGACGCCGTGCAGGGCAGCCTCGATGCGGCCCCGCTGGGTCATGCCGAGGTTACCGCCCTCTCCGACGACCTTGACGCGCAGGTCCTTGCCGTTGACCCTGATGGTGTCGTTGGTCTTGTCACCGACTTCCGCATGGGTTTCCGTGCTGGCCTTGATGTAGGTCCCAATGCCGCCGTTGTAAAGCAGATCTGCGGGGGCCAGCAGGATGGCCCGGAGCAGGTCGGGCGGGCTGAGCCGGCTGGTGTTCTCGGGCAGGCCCAGGGCAGCCCGTACGGGCGCGCTGATGGGAATGGACTTGACCTGGCGGGCGTACACTCCTCCGCCCTCGCTGATCAGCGTCGGGTCATAATCGGCCCAGGATGAGCGCGGCAGGTCGAACAGCCGCCGCCGCTCGGCGAATGACACATCCGGGTCAGGGTTTGGGTCAAGGAAGATGTGCCGGTGGTCGAAGGCCGCGACCAGGCGGATGTGCCGGGAAAGCAACATCCCGTTGCCGAACACGTCCCCTGACATGTCCCCCACCCCAACCACTGTGAAGTCCTGGCTCTGGGTATCCAGGTCCAGTTCGCTGAAGTGCCGCTTCACTGATTCCCAGGCCCCCCGCGCGGTGATGCCCATAGCCTTGTGGTCGTAGCCGACGCTGCCGCCGGAAGCGAAGGCGTCCCCAAGCCAGAAACCGTATTCGGCCGAGAGGGAGTTGGCGATATCGGAGAAGGATGCCGTGCCCTTGTCGGCCGCGACCACCAGGTAGGGATCATCGGCGTCGACCCGCACAACGTGCGCGGGCGGCACCACGCGCTCTCCTGACGCATCGGCCACGCGGTTGTCGGTCAGATCCAACAGGCCGCGGATGAAGGTTTTGTAGCTTTCGATGCCTTCGGCCATCCAGGCGGCGCGGTCGATGGCTGGATTCGGCAACTGCTTGGCGAAGAAGCCGCCCTTGGCTCCGGTGGGAACAATGACGGCGTTCTTGACCGTCTGGGCCTTGACCAGGCCCAGAATTTCTGTGCGGAAGTCTTCGCGGCGGTCGGACCATCGCAGCCCACCGCGGGCAACTTCACCAAAGCGCAAATGAACGCCTTCGACTCGCGGGGAGTAGACCCAGATTTCGTAGAGCGGCCGTGGGAACGGCAGGCCCTCGATCTGCGCGGGGCTCAGTTTGAGGCTGAGGTATGGCTTGTCCTGGAAGTAGTTCGTGCGAAGTGTTGCATCGATCAGGTTGCCCACCGTACGCAGCACCCTGTCAGCATCCAGGGTTGGCACCTGATCCAGGGCTGGAAGCAAGCGCCCCCGCGCTTCCTCGCGGCCATTCCCGCGCTGCTGGTCATCCAATTCCGGATTGAAGGTCGCTTCGAATAGCCCCACGAGGGCGTGGGTGACCTCCGGGTTGGCCAGCAGGGTGTCCGCGATGAAACCGTAGGAGTTGGCATTCCCCATCTGCCGGAGGTACTTGGCGTAGCTGCGCAGGATAACGACCTGGCGCCAGTGCATGCCTTCGCGCAGTACCAGCCGGTCAAAGGCGTCGGACTCGCTGGCGCCCGTGATGGCCGCCCCGAACCCTTCCGTGAGCAGCTCGGCGGTGCCCAGCGGGTCCACGCCGTCAGGGTACTTCAGTCCGAGGTCATAAAGGAAGAATTCCCGGTCAGTGCCGGTACGGATTTCGAACGGCCTCTCATCCAGGACCTGAAGTCCCAGATTGTGGAAGTATGGCAGGATCTGGCTGAGGCTCTTTGGCTCGGTGAGGTAAAGCTTCACCCGCGCGTCTTCGCCCAGTTCAGCGCTGTCCGGGGGCAGGTACACCGCCAGGCCCGGCGGGCAGGCCACTGGTCCCTGCGTTTGGGCCTGCTTGGCCTGGTAGGCGGCGTCATAGTCCTCGAAGCGGCGAATGTCCTCCAGCGCATCCTCAACCTCAAACGCGACGCGGTAGCTGGGCGGGAAGGCTTCGGCCCACTTGACGCCGAGGTGTTCGGCGTGTTCGCGCGGGTAGGCCTCCCGCAGCACCTGCCCGATTCCTTCCGCCCAGGAGCGGGCTGCCATGACCAGACGGCGTTCCAGGTCCGCCGTGCTGACTTCCGCCAGCTGGACGCCCTTGGGCAGCCGGA
>JAODMR010000122.1 GCA_025465475.1 Micrococcaceae bacterium | reverse complement strand
ACAGCAGTGCAACCGGCACTGGCTTCGTCATCGGGCGGCACCTCGTTGTCACCGCAGCGCATGTCGTGAGCAACGCGACAGCCGTCAGTGTTTCCCTCGGCGGTTCATCAGTAGACGGGATCGTACTGGGGATCAATGAACTTGCCGATATAGCCTCGTCCAAACCCCTTCCGCGCTTACCGGCCATGCGTTCGAATTCGGCACAACGGAGCCCACCCCAGGCACCGATGTGGCCGCTCTTGGATACCCTCTCGGTGAATCCCTCACCCTCACCCGCGGAACAGTGAGCGGTCTGGACCGCACCGTGAACTTTGGGTCCGGTGACATCGCCAACATGCTCCAGACGGACGCAGCGATCAACCCCGGAAATAGCGGCGGTCCGCTGCTTACCCAGGACGGACTCGTCGCCGGTGTGATCAGTGCCGTCCAACTGGACGGGTCTGCCAGGGCCGAAGGGATGGCATACGCCGTGGCCGCGCCCCGTGCCGCGAAAGCGATCGAGGAATGGAAAACCCGTGGGGTGCCGGTCGCAGCAACGGAGTGCGGAAATGCTCCCGCACCGGATTCCGGATATTTCCCGCTCACCGTCACATCCAGTCACGACCAGGCCCACAACATCGGACAAAGCCTGCTCCTGCACGGTCAGGGCATCAACCAGGGAGCCTATAGCGCGGCATACAAACAATTCACCCCCGAATTGCAGGCAAGCTTCGGCGGTGTAGACGCATGGAGCGCAGGATTGGGATCCTCCTACTGGCGGAACGTCGAAGTCGTCAGTGTCGATGGGACCGGTAATACGCTTTCCGCTGACGTGAACCTACAAACCGTCCAAGATTCCGAACACGGCAGATTCAATCAGACCTGCTCAAACTGGCGCATACGGTATTCCATGGAATGGGACGGCATCACGTGGCGTATAGCCGGAACCTCACTTCCCTATGGAGAACCCACCTCCTGCTAGTCGCCGCTGTTGTTCCCAGCCTTGCTGGAGAGAGTGTTGGCACCACGCGGGCGGTCACAACTCCCGCGGGCTGCATGCTCCTCCAAGTCTTGCAATCCATGGGTTACAACACACAAGCACGAGACACTTCGCACGCAGGACGTTCCAAGGCGCTGACGTGGGGAACACTGTGCCCGAGGTGGGATTCGAACCGTGTTCCAGCCCGTGCAATCACTGGGGGTGCGAAAACATGCGTAATCCGGGGCGGAAAGGCGACCCCGCTCCGCTCCCGACCCCAGTGGGCCGTGGATGAGATACGAGCGGATTTTTCACCCGGGCAAAGCTTCGGTAGGCTCAACCCATCCACACGGGGGCCCTGTTGCAGGGGCTGAGATAGGGCTGATGCAGTCTGCGACCGTTGAACCTGTCCGGGTAATGCCGGCGAAGGAAGCAGGAGATGCTTTGTTGCACGCCATGAACTCCCACTCACTCAGTTACGTCCGCGACCCGGAGCATGGGATCAGCGTCCCGGTCACCACCGTCGCGCTGGAGGCGTCCCCCAACGGTGAGAAGAACCCTGATTTCACGGTCTACCGCACGGCTGGCCCCGGAAGTGATCCTGTGGTCGGTCTGAAGCCGTTCCGGTCGGCCTGGATCACATCGCGTGCCGACACCGAGCCATACGGCGGCCGCGAACGGAACCTGCTCGACGACGGAAAGTCCGCCGTGCGCCGGGGGGCCCCGTCTGCCGAATGGAAGGGCGCGCAGCCGGTTCCCCTCCGCGCCGTCGACGGTAGGACCGTCACCCAAATGCACTACGCACGCCTGGGCATCATCACCCCGGAAATGCGGTTTGTGGCAGTGCGGGAGAACTGCGATGTCGAACTCGTCCGCTCCGAAGTGGCTGCAGGCAGGGCGATTATCCCGAACAACATCAACCACCCAGAGTCCGAACCCATGATTATCGGCAAGGCCTTCCTGGTCAAAATCAACGCCAACATCGGCAACTCGGCCGTGACAAGCTCCATCGCCGAGGAAGTGGACAAACTGCAGTGGGCTGCGCAGTGGGGTGCCGACACCGTGATGGACCTCTCCACCGGGGACGACATCCACACCACCCGCGAATGGATCATCCGCAACTCCCCCGTACCGATTGGAACGGTCCCCATCTACCAGGCGCTGGAGAAAGTCAACGGCCAGGCCAATGAGCTGACGTGGGAGATCTACCGGGACACGGTGATCGAGCAATGCGAACAGGGTGTGGATTACATGACCGTTCACGCCGGTGTACTGCTCCGCTATGTTCCGCTGACGGCTAACCGGGTCACCGGCATTGTGTCCCGCGGCGGATCGATCATGGCAGGCTGGTGCCTGGCCCATCACCAGGAGAACTTCCTCTACACACACTTCGATGAGCTGTGCGAAATCTTTGCCAAGTACGACGTCGCATTCTCCCTGGGCGACGGCCTGCGGCCGGGATCCACCGCTGACGCCAACGACGCCGCCCAGTTCGCCGAACTGGACACCCTCGCCGAACTCACCAAACGGGCATGGAAGTTCGATGTCCAGGTCATGGTTGAAGGCCCAGGCCACGTCCCGTTCCACCTGGTCCGCGAAAACGTCGAACGCCAACAGGAACTTTGTGACGGTGCCCCCTTTTACACCCTCGGCCCCCTGGTGACGGATATTGCACCGGGCTACGATCACATCACCTCGGCCATCGGCGCGACGGAGATCGCCCGGCACGGCACCGCGATGCTCTGCTACGTCACACCCAAGGAACACCTTGGGCTGCCGAACAAAAGTGACGTCAAGACCGGTGTCATCACCTACAAGATCGCCGCCCATGCGGCGGACCTCGCCAAGGGCCACCCCGGCGCCCACGAACGCGATGACGCCCTGTCCAAGGCGCGCTTCGAGTTCCGCTGGAGAGACCAGTTCGCCCTTTCCCTGGACCCGGAAACCGCGGAAGCCTTCCACGATGAGACATTGCCGGCGGAGCCTGCCAAGACAGCGCACTTCTGCTCAATGTGCGGGCCGAAGTTCTGTTCCATGCGGCTCTCACAGGACATCCGGGACCAGTTCGGAAGCATGACCGAACAGGAAGCCATCGCCGGAATGGACGCCAAGGCCGCCGAATTCCGTGAGTCCGGCGGAAAGGTCTACCTTCCCGCGCCCGTCCGCCTTACCCCCTAGGAACCCGGGCCAGCAGCACGGTCAGCGGGCCTGGCGGCCCGGGAATCCGGACCGGTGTCAGGGGTTTGCCCCGGAGTGATCGGCCGGCCGTGACCCTGACAGCGGCGGCCGGGTTTTGGTCTGATCCATTATGGAAGGAGTCACCAGTGACTGGAAGCGTCATCATCGTCGGCGTGGACGGTAGTGAGAAGCTTTTCGTGCCGCCGAGGTCGCCCGGACGATTACACAGGCACTGAACTCAGCGTTGCACGTGGTGACGGTGTACGACAGCGACCGTACCGAAGTGATTGGCAGCGGCGGCTACCGATGGGTTGTGTCCGATGCCGACGCAGCCGAACGCATTGCCTGCGGGAACCTACGGCATGACGCCGGGGTGCATGGGACAATCCGCCCTCCTGGCTGGCCTCAACGGTGCAGAAAAGCCTGAGCCGGGAAGCATTTCGTGACTAACCTGAAATCAGCCCCGCTTTCGGGGCCAGATCAGCGACGAAAGGTGGCCGCGATGTTGCTGGCACTCCTGCAGGCACGTGCTGTTGTTATGGACGCGGACGCCAACCAGGCCGCCATAGAGGAGGCCGCCGAGGCCGCTGCCGCGGCAGGGGCGGCTGTCCTGGTCACACCGGAACTCTTCGCCGTCGGTTACGCTCCCCTCCGCGTCCGGGAGGAACTGGACGTGGCGCAACTGCCGCAACTTCACGCGACGTTCGGCGCCATCGCGCGCCGCCACCGGATCGGACTGGCTTACAGCCTTCCCGAGGTCACCGGCACGGGGAATTGGCATATCGGAGCCACGCTTCTCGACGCGGAAGGCAACGTCCTGCTCACTTATTCCAAGGTCCACCTTTTCGGTCCGGACGAACGGGCGGCGTTCAGCCCAGGAGATGGTCCCCCTCCTGTCGCGAATTTCAACGGAATTCCAACCTCCCTGGCCATCTGCTACGACGTGGAATTTCCCGAGACCGCACGCGCCGCAGCTGTCGCAGGCGCGGAGCTCCTCCTGGTCCCCACGGCGCTCGGCCACGGATACGACGACGTCCCGCAGGTGTTGCTGCGGGCCCGTGCGCTGGAAAACCAGCTGTTCATTGCCTATGCCAATCACTGCGGGACGGAGGAGGGACACCTCTTCCCGGGCGGCAGTGTCATCGCCGGAGCGGATGGACGGTTGGTGGCCGCCGCCGGCGAGGAACCGCAGCTCCTTTTCGCGGAAGTGGGCGAAAACGCGGCCGGGCGCCACGGCGGGGTGTCATACCTTGCCGACCGGCGGGCTGACGTCTATCAGAGTTGGAACACCTGACG
>JAODMR010000118.1 GCA_025465475.1 Micrococcaceae bacterium | reverse complement strand
TGAGGTCCGAGGATGCCAACACGCTGGACACCGCCGGCAAGGTGGAGCTGGCCATCGTCGCCTCCGGCGCGCGCGCTGACCTCGGGCAGGCCGAGGCCGCCGTCGCTGCGTTGGAGATCCCGCAACTCGACATGCACCGGGCCTTTTCCTACAGCCCGCGGCTCTTCCGTGCCTACGCCGACGCGCTGGAGGCTGTCGGCCGGACCACCGAGGCTGCCACGTGGAAGAGCCAGGCCGTCGTGGCCGAGGACGCCTTGGGCATCGGCGAGGACCAGGACCCCTTCATCGTCGACCTGGGCGCCGAGGACGAGGACGATCAGAACGCCCGGCCTGCCAAGCGTTCCTCTGAGGGTTTCGACGAAAACGGTGAAGCCCTCCCGAAGGACGCATCGGCCGCTCCGGTGACGCGGCCGCGCCGAACGGCTGCCACGGGGGCAGGCGTCGACGACCTGGCCTCCTCCACCTTGGGGGAGCTTCCGTCAGGTGAGTTTGAGCCGGAGGACGCCGAGTCGGACTTCTTTGATTCGGACGACGCGGAGTCCGACGAGTTCAGCGCGGAGGCCGACGACGACGCAGCAACAGTCATTTCCGCCGCTCCGGCTTCCCGCTTGGACCGCGAAGCTGAAGATAACAGCGCCGACCATGTATCAAGCGAGAACGAGGCAGCAACCGGGGACCGGGAAGAACCCGCCGGCAGCAGCGCCTCGAATGACGTCGAGCGGGACAGCTGAGTGAACCAGCCTGCCTTGATTGAGGCCTTCGACGCCGTCCTGTCAGATCTGGACGGCGTCGTGTACGCCGGTCCGCACGCCATTCCAGGCGCAGTGGAAGCCCTGGCGAAGCTCGAGCCCGCTGGTGTTGCCCTGGCGTACATCACGAACAACGCCTCGCGGTCGCCGGCGGAAGTCGCGGCGCACCTGCGCGACCTGGGCGCCCCGGCGGCGGACGACCAGGTGGTCAGCTCCGCCCAGGCGGGCGCCAAACTGGTCGCAGACCGGTTTCCGGCCGGCACCCGTGTGCTCATCACCGGAAGTGCTGCACTCGGCCGGGAAGCTGAGCTGCTGGGCCTGGAACCGGTCTTTTCCGCGGAAGACAAGCCCGATGTCGTGCTGCAGGGCTTCAGCCCGTCGCTCGGGTGGAAAGAGCTGGCCGAAGCTTCCTACGCCATCCAGGCGGGAGCCTTTTGGGTGGCCACCAACACGGACCTGTCCATTCCACAGGCCCGCGGTATCGCACCCGGAAACGGCACCCTGGTCGCTGCTGTGCAGGCAGCGACGGGGAAGACACCGATCGTCGCCGGCAAACCTGAGGCTGTGCTTTTCCACGCGGCAGCCGAACGGATTCAGGCACGACGGCCGCTCGTGGTGGGGGACCGGTTGGATACCGACATCCTCGGTGGGAACAACGCCGGGATGCAGACCGCCGTAGTGTTGACCGGCGTCGATACACCCATGTCGATCCTGTCCGCCAGGAGCGCCGAAAGACCGGACTATCTGCTGGCCGACCTTTCGGGCCTCCACCAGCCCTACCCTGAGGTGTCCCGAACCGATCAGGGTTATGTCTGTGGCAAGGCAACTGCTTCGGTAGTGGACGGACAGCTCGACATCACGGGAGAAGAGGGGGATCTCGACAGCTGGCGGGCAGCCTGTGCGGCCTGGTGGGAAGCGGCTCCGCACGCTGGCGCCCCGACTACACCGAGCGTCCTGTGGCATAAGCCCGCGACGGCGGACGTGGTCTAAGCGGCGGCCTTAAACTACAAACATGGCTGACTCCACCTCCCCCTCCGCTGTTGACGTGCCGGACCCGTTGACCGAGGCCAGCGGGACCCGGGTTGCCGTCGAACCCGGGTCCGGGGCAGAATCCGGTGCCGCCGTCGAACCCGCGGTCTGGCCGGACGAGCCGGAACCCACCGGCGACGCCGGCGTTGACGAGGTGCTTAGGTCCCTGCCCGACGTCCGAAACCTAGCCACCGCCGGGCAGGCCGACGCCTACGACAAGCTCCACGACGCCCTGCGGACCGAACTGGGCGCCCAGCTCCAACACCCAGCCGCCGCCATGGCCCGTGGCGCCGGAAATCACCCGTGACCCGGCTGGACCAGGAACTCCTCCGCCGCGGCCTGGCACGCTCACGCACCCACGCCGCGACCCTCATTTCCCAGTCACTGGTCAGCTCGGACGGCAGGACACTTACCAAGGCCTCCCAACAGGTTGCTCCTGAACAGGACCTCACCGTGGCCGACGACGGCGGACCAACCTACGTTTCGCGGGCCGGCCACAAACTCGCAGGCGCCCTGGATGCGTTCCCGTCCATCTCCGTCGCCTCGCGGCGATGCCTGGACGCCGGTGCCTCCACCGGAGGTTTCACCGACGTCCTGTTGCGCCGCGGCGCCGCGCGGGTGATCGCCGTCGACGTCGGGCACGGCCAGCTGGTGCCCGAACTCCGCGACGACCCGCGCGTCCAGGTTCATGAAGGCCTCAACCTGCGCTACCTCAGCCCCGACGATATTGGCGGCCCCGTAGAACTCACCGTCTGCGATCTGTCCTTCATTTCGCTGACTTTGGTGATGCAGCCATTGGGGGCGGCGACGATGCCTGGCGGAAACCTGCTCCTCATGGTCAAGCCCCAGTTTGAGGTCGGACGCGAACGCTTGAGCCGGACCGGCGTCGTCGCCGCCGACCACGAGCGTCGGCGGGCCGTGCACCAGGTGGCGGAAGCCGCCGACCGCGCTGGCCTGCTGTTGCGCGGCCTGGCCGAGAGCCCCCTGCCCGGCCAGGATGGCAACCACGAGTACTTCCTCTGGTTGGAGCGGTGTGCACAGGCCGACAGTGGTCTAACCGGTCCAGCTAGAATCGAAGAGCGGCAGGCAGCAGTTCGGGAGTGGGTGGACGCATCCTGGCCGACTGCTTCTGCCGGACCGCCGGCGGAACCCTCCGGATCATCCTGAACCGTGTCAGCGGCCCGCGATAGACTCCGGAACGGCGGTACCGGTACGGGTCAGCGGGCCGGTACATCGGCCGACGAGCAGAAAGCGGTACACATGAGCAGGCGAGTGCTGATCCTGGCCCACACGGGTCGCGAGGAGTCCATCAACGCTGCGCTTGAGGTGTGCGTGCAGCTGCACGCCGCCGGTCTGGTGCCCGTCATGTCCAGCACCGAGCTGCAGGATATGTGCGAATATCTTGGCGTCATCGACGTCCCCACCGAAATCCTCGACGTCGATGTAACCTTGGCCGACATTGAACTGGTCATGGTGCTCGGTGGGGACGGGACCATCCTCCGCGCCGCGGAACAGGTGCGCGAGCAGGACGTGCCGTTGCTCGGAGTGAACCTGGGCCACGTGGGCTTCCTCGCCGAAAGCGAGCGGGCAGACCTTGCCCAAACCGTCGACTGGGTGGTTCGCAAGGCCTACACCGTCGAGGAACGCATGACCATCGACGTCACCGTCTGGCTGCAGGGCCGTAAGGTGGCCCACAGCTGGGCGTTGAACGAGGTCGCCGTCGAAAAAGGCAACCGCGAACGCATGATCGAGGTCGTCACCGAGGTCGACGGACGGCCGCTGAGTTCCTTCGGCTGCGACGGCGTGGTGATGTCCACCCCAACCGGGTCCACCGCATACGGCTTCTCTGCGGGCGGACCTGTTGTCTGGCCGGACGTGGAAGCGCTCCTGATGGTGCCTATCAGCGCCCACGCACTCTTTGCCAAGCCTCTGGTGGTCTCGCCGAACTCCCGCCTGGCGGTCGAGGTGCTCAGCCGAACCGATGCCCACGGCGTCATGTGGTGCGACGGCCGGCGGACTGCTGACCTGCCGCCGGGATCCCGGGTGGAAGTTACCCGTTCCAACCACCCTGTCCGGCTTGCCCGGACGCACCAGACGCCCTTTTCCGCCCGGCTGGTCAACAAGTTTGAACTGCCCATCCAGGGCTGGCGGGGTCCGTCCGCCCAGGAGAACGCCGCACGGACGGGCCAGTTGCCGGCCGTTGAGGCCGGACAGGCGCCCGACCGGCCGGCAGGCGGCCCCGCGCCTGCCATGCAGCTCAGCGGCACGGCGGAGTCCACCGGGGAGACGCAGTGATAGAGGAAATCCGGATCCGGGACCTGGGCGTCATTGCCGAAGCGACGTTGCCGCTTGGTCCCGGGCTCAGTGTGGTGACCGGCGAGACCGGCGCCGGAAAGACAATGGTGGTCACCGCCGTCGGATTGTTGCTGGGTGCACGCGCCGACGCCGGCGCCGTCAGGACCGGTGCAAAGTCCGCCAGCGCCGAAGCCACCGTTCGGCTCGCGCCCGACCAGGCCGCCATCGTCCGCGCCCTTGAGGCCGGAGCCGAGGTGGAGGAATCCGACGGGCAGGCGGAACTGCTGCTGGCGCGCACCGTGGGAGCCGACGGCCGTAGCCGCGCCCACGTTGGCGGACGCTCCGCACCTGTCGGTGTCCTCGCGGAGCTGGGGGAGTCCCTGGTGGTGGTGCACGGGCAGACAGATCAGATCCGGTTGAAGAACGCCTCCGCCCAGCGGGAGGCGCTTGACCGGTTTGCCGGGAGCGCCGTGGCCAATCGGCTGGGCAGCTACCAGACTCTCTACCGCCGGTGGCAGCAGGCGCAGGCCGAGCTTGACGAGCTGCGCACCACCGGTCGTGAACGGCTGCGCGAGGCCGAATCGCTGCAGCTGGCCCTGGAAGAGATCGACGGCGTCGATCCGCAGCCGGGGGAGGACGACGCCCTGAAGGCCGAATCCATCAAGCTTTCAAACCTCGAACAGCTGAGGCTGGCCGCCGTTCAGTCCCACGAGGCCCTGATCAGCGAAGACTTCGGTGACACGCCTGACGCCACCACCCTGGTTGACACGGCCAAGCGGCTGCTCGACGGCGTGGCCGAGCACGACGGTGAGTTGAAGGGCGCCGCCGACCGGCTGGCCGAAGTCGGATATCTGCTGGCCGACATCGCCTCCGACCTGGCCAGCTACTCGGCGTCGCTGGACACGGAAGGCCCGGGACGGTTGGCAGAGGTGGAGGACCGGCGGGGTGCCCTGGCAACGCTCGTACGCAAGTACGCTCCCTCCGTTGACGAGGTGCTGGAATGGGCTGACACAGCCCGCCAGCGGTTGGACGAACTGCAGGACGACTCCACCCGCATCGAAGCGCTGGAAGCCGAGGTGGCAGCTGCGACCGGGCAGCTTGGTGAGCTCGCTGCGGCCCTCACGAAAGCCAGGACCAAGGCCGCTGCCGATTTGTCCCGTCGGGTCAGCGCCGAACTCAAGGCCCTGGCCATGCCGGACGCGAGGTTGGTGATTGACCTTGCTCCGCTGGCCTCCCCGGCCCTGCACGGCGCTGACGACATCTCATTCCTGCTGCAGCCGCACGCCGGTTCAGCGCCGCGCCCCCTGGGCAAGGGTGCCTCCGGCGGTGAACTCTCCCGGGTGATGCTCGCAATCGAGGTGGTGCTCGCCGCGGTTGATCCGGTCCCCACGTTCGTCTTCGATGAGGTGGACGCCGGTGTGGGTGGCAAGGCCGCCGTCGAAATTGGTCGGCGTCTGGCCATGTTGGCCCGCCATGTCCAGGTGCTCGTGGTGACCCACCTGC
>JAODMR010000090.1 GCA_025465475.1 Micrococcaceae bacterium | reverse complement strand
CGCCGCGGGAGGCCGGCCCTGCATTGAAATGGGGTCGCGCCGCACCCACGAGGAGGCAGCGGTGGCAGCCTCCCGCGCAGCCATCATCGCCGGCTTTGCCAGCACCTCCAACCTGGCCTGTGGGCTGAGGTACGGCGTCCCTACGCTGGGCACCGCCGCCCACTCCTTCACCCTCCTGCATGACAGCGAACGGGCCGCCTTCCTGGCCCAGGTGGAGTCGCTGGGCAAGGACACCACCCTCCTGGTGGACACCTACGACGTCGAGACCGCCGTTCGGGCCGCCGTCGAACTGGCCGGCCCGGAACTGGGCGGGGTCCGGCTGGACTCCGGCGACCTGCTGGCGCAGGCACGGGAGGTGCGGGCGCTGCTGGACTCCCTCGGAAACACGGGAACCCGCATCACCGTCACCTCGGACCTGGACGAATACGCCATTGCGGCGCTGGCGAGCGCCCCGGTGGACTCCTACGGCGTGGGCACCTCCCTCGTCACCGGATCCGGCGCCCCCACCGCGTCGATGGTGTACAAGCTGGTCAGCAGGCAGGACGACGGCGGCACCTTCGTCTCGGTGGCGAAGGCCGCCAAGAACAAGGCCTCCGTGGGCGGCCAGAAGTATGCGCTGCGCAGGCGGAACCCCGACGGCATCGCGACGGCGGAGATTGTGGGGATCGGCCACCGGCCCGACGACGACGGCGATGACCGCCAGCTGATCCAGCAGTTCGTGATCGACGGCGAACCGACGCCCGGCTGGACCGGACACGAGGGCGTCCTCCGGGCCACCGAACGGCACGCGGACTCCATCCGCGAATTGCCCGGCACCGCGCGACGCCTGCAGCGCGGTGAGCCGGTCATTCCGACCGAATATGAGGACCTCTGATGGCGACAGCGCTGCTGATTGTGGACGTGCAGAACGACTTTTGCGAGGGTGGCGCACTGGCCGTGGAGGGTGGTGCAGCGGTCGCCGCAGGAATCTCAGAGCTGTTGGAGGCCGGTGCGTCCTTCGACTTTGTCGCCGCCACGCAGGACTGGCACATTGACCCCGGCACGCACTTCTCCGCGACACCCGACTACGTGTCCAGCTGGCCCGTGCACTGCGTGGCCGGAAGCCGGGGCGCCGAGCTGCATCCGGACCTGGACAGCGAAGCCATTGACGCCTTCTTCCGGAAGGGTCAGTACGACAACGGTTATTCAGGCTTTGAGGGCGTCCTGGCGCCCGACGACGAGGTTCCCACCGGAGAGCGCATCCTTGCCGGCTCGTCGGCCGCCGAGGATGACGAGGGCCCCCTGACCGGCGCCATGGGCCTGGACGAGTGGCTCCGGGAACGGGACGTGGACACCCTCACCGTCGTCGGACTGGCCACCGACCACTGTGTGCGGGCCACCGTCCTGGACGCACTGCAGGCCGGTTACGCCGCCACCGTCCGGACGGACCTCGTGGCCGGTGTCCACCCGGCGGCCAGCGAACGTGCCCTGGCCGAAATGGCCGAGGCAGGAGCAGAACTCCAGCCCTGAGGCGGCCACGGTTGCTTGCTGCCGCTGTAGCCTAGCCACTTGCTGCCGCTACTTGCGGCCGGCCTACTTGCGGCCGATGAACCAGTCCTGCAGCTTCTTGAGCCGCTCCTGCAGCTGCCCTTCGTTTGCCTGGGCCACTGCGGGGCCACCACAAAGCCTGCGCAGCTCGCTGTGCACCATGCCGTGCGGCATGCCAGAGCGTGCCGACCACGCCGACACATTCTTGGCGAGCTCGTTGCGCAGGTCCATCAGCATCCGGTGATCCACCACCGGCGCGGCGGTCGAGGGCTGGCTGGAATCCGGATTCCGGCGCTTGCGACGGGTCTGCTGTTCGGCCTGGCGCTGGCGCAGCAGCACGCTGACCTGTTCCGCGTCCAGGAGGCCGGGGATGCCCAGGAAATCCTGCTCATCCTCACTGCCGAGCTCGCCTCCGGTGCCGAACTCGCCGCCGTCGAACAGCACGCGGTCAAACGAGGCCTGCGATTCGAGGGCCTCGAACTTCATCTTCTCGAGCGTGTCTGAGCCCTTTTCCTCACGGTTCGCCTCGATCATCTCGGCGTCCTCCGTGGCGAAACCGTCGGCGTCGTCCTTGTCCGGCCGGTCCAGCGCGTGATCGCGTTCAAGTTCCAGCTGGTTGGCCAACGCCATCAGGTTGGGCACTGAGGGAAGGAACACCGAGGCGGTTTCCCCACGCTTCCGGGCACGGACAAAGCGGCCCACGGCCTGGGCGAAGAACAGCGGCGTCGCGGTGGAGGTGGCGTAGACGCCAACCGCGAGCCGGGGCACGTCGACGCCTTCTGAGACCATGCGCACGGCCACCATCCAGCGCTTTCCGCCTGCGGAAAACTCCTCAATCTTGCCGGAGGCCTTGGCATCATCGGACAGGATGACAGTGGGCGATTCGCCGGTGATTTTCTTCAGCTGCCCGGCGTACGCCCTGGCATCCTCGTGGTCGGTGGCAATCACCAGGCCGCCGGCGTCGGGCACGGACCGGCGGACCTGGGTGAGCCGCTGGTCCGCGGCGGCAAGCACCGACGGAATCCACTCCCCCGCCGGATTCAGTGCCGTCCGCCACGCCTGTGAGGTGATGTCCTTGGTGACGGGGGCGCCCAGGCTGGCTGCCATCTCCTCGCCCGCGCTGGTGCGCCAGCGCATCTGGCCGGAGTACGCCATGAACATGACGGGCCGCACCACGTGGTCCTTGAGCGCTTCGCCGTAACCGTAGGTGTAGTCCGCCTTGGAACGCCGGATGCCGTCACGGTCCTGGACGTAGTCAACGAAAGGAATGGCGGCCGTGTCGGACCGGAACGGGGTTCCGGTCAGGGACAGGCGGCGAACGGCGGGGTCGAAGGCCTCACGGATGCCGTCGCCCCAGGACAGCGCATCACCGCCGTGGTGGATCTCGTCCAGGATGACCAGTGTCCGGGCTGCCTCGGTCTTGGCCCGGTGCAGGATCGGTTTGCTGGCCACCTGTGCGTAGGTGACGGCCACCCCGGTGAAGCCGCGTCCGTGCTTGCCGTCGGCGTTCTTGAAATTGGGGTCAATGGAAATACCAACCCGTGCCGCCGCGTCAGCCCACTGCCGTTTCAGGTGGTCGGTCGGCGTGACGATGGTGACCCTGTTGACAATCCCGCGGTCAATCAGCTCCGTAGCGACCCGCAGGGCGAAGGTGGTCTTTCCCGCTCCGGGCGTAGCGACGGCGAGGAAGTCCTGCGGGCTTTCGGCGAAGTATTTTTCGATGGCCTGGGCCTGCCAGGCGCGCAGTTTCTGGGCGGTGCCCCAGGCGGCACGTTCAGGGTAGGCGGGCGGCAGCGCCGGTCCACCGAAGAGTGTGTCAGTCATGGGCAACCGTTCCCGGCAGGAGCGCCGTTTCCGTGCCGGGGCGCACTGCATCGACCCGTCGAAGTGGCGCTGCGGCCTGGAGCGGGCAAGGAGTGTTGGAATGCACTTACTTGTTCGACTCCGGCTTGTCCTTGCCGGGGCGCAGACCGTCGTAGATGGCCTTGCAGTCCGGGCAGACGGGGAATTTCTGCGGATCCCGACCGGGGGTCCAGACCTTGCCGCAGAGCGCGATGACCGGTTCCCCGGACAGCGCGGACTCCATGATCTTTTCCTTCCGGACGTAGTGGGCAAACCGCTCACTGTCTCCGGGTTCCACCTCCTGGCGCAGTTCCTCCCGCTCGATGGTGGCGGTGGATCCTCCGGGACCCTGCGGACTGCTCATCGGATCATTTTCGAAAGGATCTGGTGGCATGCTCATGCCCCCCATCCTACCGCCGCGGTCGGAGCCGCCGGAAACCGCTGGAAGCCCGTGGAGTTGCCGGCGGTCGCACCCGGTCTCAGGCGTTGGCGGTGACCTGTTCCAGCAGTTCCGGCGCCCGACGGTCGTACACGGAGGCGCCCACGCGGAAGCCCAGCCAGGCGAAGAGCGTTCCCAGCACCAGCCCAACGGCCAGTGACAGCCAACTGAACAGGGCGTTGCCGGTGGCCACCGCCACGACGACGAGGATCAGTTCCGGCAGGACCAGGGCACCGAGTCCGGCGAAGCCTGCCAGCTGCAGCAGCACCGTGCCAAAGTTGTTGCCGGGTTTGGATTTGAAGGGGCTGTCCCCCGGCGCCGGAGCGTTCATGATGACACGGGCGGAGAAGACGCTCACCAGTCCTAGGCCACTCAGCACCCCGCCCAGCGTCAGGCCCAGAACGCCGGGAAGCATCCACCAGGACCCGTTGATGGCGACCCCCAGCACGGAATAAACCAGTCCCAGCGGAACGGCGAGGACGGTCACGGCGACGGCCCGCCCTGCCCGGTCCTGGCGTCCGGTGACGCCGGTGGCCACGTGCAGGGCAAAGGCAGTGTTGTCGTAGGAGATGTCGGCCGAGATGGACCACACCAGCAAAAGGGCCGCCAGCACGCCGGAAAAAAGAAGTGGCAGGGTTGATCCGGTGCGCAGGGCGCTGAAGGACACCAGCAGCGGCACCAGGGGTGCCACGATCAATCCCCCGGCGTAGCGGGGATCCCGCAGCCAGTACGTCAGGCAACGCGCGGCGATGGCACCGGTGGGGGTGCCGGGGAAGAACCGGAAAAAACCGGGCCTTCCGCCGGTGCGCCGGGCTCCGGAGGTGTGGGGCGGCGTCACGAGCGCCTTGGCCAGGCTCACCTTCCAGGCCCAGGCCAGCAGCGCCAGCGTGCCAACCGCGATGAGGAACTTCAGCCCGGCAGGTCCCGGGTTGCCGGCGGCCAGATCGGCCGGTACCGACCAGGGGGCGCCCAACGGCGTCCAGGACAACGTCCGTGCCAGGGCCGGCAGCGCCTCGGAGGCATTGCGGATTCCCGCCGTCAGGCTGCTGATAATGGGTCCCAAAAGCATGAGGGGAATGAAAAGGATCAGGGCGCTGGCATCGCGGAAGCGGCGTGAGGCCGCCAGGTTGGTGCTGGCTGAGGTGATGGCGCGAGAAGCGACGACACAGGTCAGGACCGCCAGCGGCGCGCACACCAGTGCTGCTCCGGCAGCCGCCGGATGGTGCCACCACGTGCCGACCGTTCCGAGCGACGCGAGCAGGGTGACCGCACCGGGAACGCCCAGGAAACCGGAGAGCGCCAGTCCGGCCAGCAGCTGCCGCATGGGGATCGCGAAGGTGGTGAAACGCAGGGGATCCAGCGTCATGTCAACGCCCGCGGCCAGCACGGGAACCACCAGCCAACCGATCAGCACCGCGGAACCGGCCAGGACGACGACGGTGCCTGCGGTGCCGACGTCGGCGAATCCCAGGGCGATCAAGCCGGCGATGGCGAAGCCCAGGATCCCCAGTCCGTACAGGGCACCAATCGCCAGCCCCACCAGCTGCATGGGCTTGCGGCGCAACGAGTTGCGCAGCAGGGCCAGTTTCAGCCTCAGAAGGTGCGCAACCACTCCAGGCCTTCCGTCTGGTTCCGTCCGCCCACCAGTTCCACGAACCGGTCCTCAAGGCTGGCGCCGCCCCGGACCTCGTCAACAGTGCCGGCGGCGAGCACGTTGCCCTGGGCGATGACCGCCACGTGGTCGCACATCCGCTGCACGAGGTCCATCACGTGGCTGGAGACGATGACCGTGCCGCCGGAGCGGACGTAGCCGTGGAGGATGTCACGGATGTTCGCTGCCGAGATGGGGTCCACCGATTCGAAGGGCTCATCCAACACCAGCAGCCGCGGGGCGTGGATCAAGGCCGAGGCCAGGGCGATCTTTTTCGTCATGCCCGCCGAGTAGTCGACCACCAGGGTGCCTGCGTCCTGGGTGAGGTCGAGGGCCTGCAGCAGGTCACGCACGCGCCCGGCGACCGTTTCCCGGTCCATCCCCCGCAGCAGGCCGGCATAGGTGACCAGCTGCTCGCCGGAGAGCCGGTCGAACAGGCGGACGCCGTCGGGCAAGATGCCCATCAGCCGCTTTGCCTCCAGCTGGTGCTGCCATACATCCACGCCGTGTACCTGGACGGAGCCGGCGTCCGGCCGCAGCAGCCCGGTGGCCATGGAGAGCGTCGTGGTCTTGCCCGCGCCGTTGGGACCCACCAAACCGTAGAAGGAACCGGCGGGAACCACCAGCTGAATGCCGTTGACGGCGATTTTCCCGCCGAAGCGCTTGGCCAGGCCGGATACCGCGAGCGCCGGCGGGTTCCCCTGGCCCGCCACCCCGGGCCCTGCTGCGGGGACCGGACCCCGCCCCGGAAAGCCGCCCCTCGGCAGGGGTCCGGGAGGCAGTTGGGACGGGTGGAAGCCTCCTGGCGGCGTGGCGTCGGTCATCTTTTCACGCTAACAGCCGGCAGTCTTTCCCCTGCCATCCCTAAGGATGATCTTTGTCCCCTGGCTGCCGCCCTTGCTGCCGGCGAAGGCCTGCGGTCAGAACTTCCCGCGTGCCGCGGCCCGCTCGTATTGCGGCGCCCACGGCAGGGCCACGTTCAGGTCGTGGGCGGCACGCTGCCACCAGTGCGGGTCGCGCAGTGCCGCGCGGGCCAGGAAAATGCCGTCGGCCTGGCCGGTGGCCAACAGGTGTTCGGCCTGATCGGCGGAAGAGATGAGGCCTACTGCCCCGGTGGGAATGTCCGCTTCCCGCCGGATCCGCTCAGCAAAGGCTGTCTGGTAGCCGGGGCCGACGGGAATGTGGGCGTCCGCGACGGCTCCGCCGGTGGAAACGTCAATCAGGTCCACGCCGCGTTCCTTGGCCAGCCGGGCCAGGCGTACCGAGGCGTCCCCGTCCACTCCCCCGTCCTTCCAATCGGTGGCGGAAATGCGCAGCAGCAGCGGCATCTCTTCGGGGATCCGCGCCCGAACAGCGTCGATCACGGCCAGGGTCAACCGGTTGCGGCCCTCCTCATCCCCACCCCAGCCGTCGGTCCGGGTGTTGATGAGCGGGCTCTGGAACTGGTGCAACAGGTAACCGTGGGCACCATGGATTTCCACCGTGTCGAAGCCTGCCCGGACGGCGCGTTCGGCGGCGTTGCCGAAGTCTGAGATGACGCGGGCTATGTCATCCTCGGTCATGGCGCGAGGGGCCGCGTAGCCGTCAAAGGCGCCGGTTGTCGGAGCAAGGGTTTCCCAGCCGTGTTCGGCTGCCGGAACGCTGCCCGTCCGCCCCGAGAAAGGCCAGTACGTGGAAGCTTTCCGGCCCGCGTGGGCCAGCTGCATGCCAATCTTCGTTCCCACGGCCCCGGTGTTGTGGACCAGGTCCGTGATGCGCCGCCAGGCGGCCTCCTGCTCGTCGGAGTAGATTCCGGCGTCGCGCGGGGTGATACGGCCCTCAGGGTTCACCGCGCTGGCCTCGGTGAGAATCAACGACGCACCTCCGGCGGCGAACTGCCCCAGGTGCATCAGGTGCCAGTCGGTGGGCACGCCGGGCGCCTGCTCCGGATCGCAGGAGTACTGACACATGGGCGACACCCACCCGCGGTGGGCAAGCTCAAGCGAGCGCAGGGACAATGGCCGGAAAAGATTCGAGTTGGTCACCTTGGCGGCAACAGCGGGGGCGGAGCGGACATTCCCGGCCCGGGAATATTTTCGCGCGCCTGCTGCCGGAACCGCCCCCAATCCGCCCAAGCCCGCTCAAGCCCGTGCGGGCCAGGTCAGGGTACGTCAGGGCAGGGCAGGACCAATCAGAACAGGGCGCGTGCCAGTGCCTGGCGGGCCGTCGCCACGCGCGGATCGGCCACGCCGACGACGTCGAACAGTTCCAGCAGGCGCACCCGGGCGCGCTCGCGCTCAGGACCAAAGTGGGAGGCAATAAAGCTCACCACGCGCTGCAACGCATCCTCCACGTGCCCGCCGACAATGTCGAGGTCAGCGACCGCCAGCTGGGCGTCCAGGTCGTCCACGTTGTCAGCGGCGGCGCTGCGCGCGGAGGCGGCCGCCGGCTCGTCGAGTCCGGCGGTGCGCTGCATCAGCTGAACCTGGGCCAGGCCAATTTTCGCCTCACTGTCGGCCGGTTGCTCAGAGAGTGCCTTGCGGTAGGCCGCTTCGGCCCGGGCGTAATCCCCGGCATTGATGGCGTCGAAGGCCTCCTGGTGCAGCGGGGGCAGCGGCGGTTCCTCCACCTCCGCGGCGGCGCCGCTTCCGAGCGAGCCATTGACCCCGTTGGCTGCGGCCACCTTCAGGAGTTCCTCCAGCAGGGCACTGATCTGCTCTTCCGGCATTTCGCCTTCGAAGAGCGGCACCGGCTGCCCCTTCAGCAGCGCCACAGCGGTGGGAACCGCCTGCGCGCCGAAAGCCTGGGCAATCTGTGGGCTGGTTTCCACGTCGACGCGCGCCAGCACCAGTCGACCGGCGTAAACGGCGATCAACCGCTCCAGCGATGCGGTCAGGTTGGCCGCTTGCCCGGACCAGCTGGCCCCAAGCACCAGCACGACGGGGACCCGGTTGGAGAGCTGGACCAGCTCGGGGAAGCTCTGTTCGTTGACGTCGACGGCGAACCCGGCCGCTCCTCCATCCCCCTGCGGCGTCATGGCGGAGCCATCCTGCCCGGGCGCGGGCGGAGCTGCGGGGCGGGGGTTTTTCAGGGCTGACAGGTCCACGGCGCCGCGCAGGTTGATACCGGCAGCGGCGGCGGGATTGACGGGACGGGATCCGGGCTGGCTCATGGTTTTACTTTAGCCGGGCAGGGCACGGGGGATAAAAAACGTGCGGGCCCCTGAGGGACCCGCACGCTCATCGACCCTGCCGGTCGGTTGCACCGCAGCGGCACGCCGACCGGAACTGAACGCCGACTGGAACTAAACGGCTTGGAGAAAGGGTTCCTTTACTTGAAGGAACCGCCGGTCAGCCCCCGAGTGGCGGAGAGCAGCGTCAGCTGGCCGGTGGAGCCGGCGGCCGGCACGTACAGCACCACGGGCTCCGTAAAGGTCAGGTTCAAGCCGGTGGAGGTTTCCTTGCCACCGGTGAACACAGCGGCGTCATCGGCCACATTGAGCTTGGCACCTTCGGCCTTCGGCGTTCCGTCGACCGTGAAGGTGAGCTGCCCGACAACGATCGCGCCGCCGTCCTCGGTCCGCAGGGCGTGGATCCGCGCGGGATCAGAAATATGGGTGAAACCGAAGGAGCCATCCGGGCTGGCACTAACTATGTCCTGCTGGTAGGAATCCACGTCAGCGATGTACGGGCTCGGCGCCAGCCGGTCCCGCCAGGTGCTTGACGTGCTGTTCAGCACGTCGCCCAATCCGCCCAGAGCTTCCGCCGGTGAGTACTGCAGATCCGAGGCATCGTCCGCCGGAACGGGGGCGGGGCCGTTTGCGTCCATGGTGGGGAACGTCTGGCCGGGCAGCAGGGGCGAAGCGCCAACCAGCTTGTAGTTGTCCCGCGGTGACACCTGCACCAGGGTCAGCAGCTGGGGGACGGGATTTTCATCGCCCTGGGTCACGGCCATGGTGGTGCGCGGCCAGGCCGCGTCGGCGGGAATGACCCGCGTCAGCAGCCGCGAGCTGGTGACGGGGACCACGGCGGCATAGTCAGCAACCTGGGACCGGATGCGGTAGTTGGCACTGCGCACGTCCAAGGCGGCACCTGCCACCCGGTCCTGCAGCTGGCCTGCGTCCTTGGCCGCATCAGCGGTGCTGACAGCACTCGCCACGGCATCCAGGATTCGGCTGAACTGGGTGTCGAGCAGCACCGGCTGTCCGGCTGCCTTCTCCGCGGTTGCCGCGGCGGTCGCGGTTTCCGTTGCGGTTGCAGGTGCGTCCGACGGCGTCGCGGCCGGCTCGCTTGACACGCTGCCGGCGCCGTCGGTGGCAGGAGTTGTCACGGCATGACCAGCCGGGGCTACTCCCACCAGCAATGCAACGGTAGCCATCAGCGCACCGGCAGGAGCACCGACCCGGGCGCGTTTGCTGAACGTGGCCTTGCCCGGCTCGGTGGATCCGGGGGCCGCCTGCGGCGAGTCCCCTCCTGCAGCCACGGCAGTGCTTCCGGTGGATCCCGTAGGGCGGGTGGCCGGAAGGGTGCCGGCGGTGCCGCCAGTGCCGTCGGTGCCGCCCGTGCTCGATCCGCTACGGCGGCGCGCGCCGTCGTCTTCTCCGCGGCGGCGTGCAAGCAGGAACAGCACAACGCCGGCCAGCAGTGCCAGGATGCCGAGCACGATCAGCGGCACAGCCCAGGGCGTGCTGTTGTCATTGGGGGCCGTGATGGAAATGTTGGTGGGCGCCGCCGCAGTGCCATCGGAGGCGAGCAGCAGTGACCAGTCACCGTCCGCAGGGGCTGTCCAGGTGTAGTCGAGCGTTCCGGTACCTGTCTGTTCGCTGACCCACAGATCGGAACCACTGGGGTTGGGTACCGATGCCTCACCCGGCACGGAAGACGTGGTCAGGGTCCGGAATTCCTGGTCGGCGCCGGTCACGGTGAGGTGTGCGGCGGAACCCACCCAGGCGTCGACGTCGCCTTTGCGTCCAACGGCCAGCAGCATCGGTCCATCGGCGTTCACGGTGACTTTCAGCTCGCCGTCGTGGGCCGACCGCACCGCCGCATCGACCACGGTCACCGGAGCACTCTGTGTTCCCGCCGGAACGGAAGCAGTGACTGTTGCGGGCGGCTGCCACCAGGTCCGCTGGCCGATGCCCAGCACCAGGAGCACCAGGCCCAGGAGGGCCAAAACGATTGCTGTCTTAGAACGCACGACAAATACCTAACATTGGCTGGAAGTCAACGGTTTTTCTCCTTCCAGAGTAACCGTCTTGTTACTTTTTCGGGATTCCCCTTCCTGACAGCGCCGCTCCCCGCGCGCTATTCCCGGAGCACCGAGAATCGGCCCGGAGCGGGGATTGGCATTGCCGTACGGCCAGCCGCAGCACCATTGCTGTTTCGCGACAGATAATGGATCCAGGTCCGGCACCTGCCCGTCAGGTGCAACAGTTTCGAGGTCTTCGGCCCCAGCCGTCGTGAAAGCAGCTCAGCATCGTGTCTGAAGAACAAAATGCGTCCGGTCAGTCAGGCGACGATAACGTCGACGCCGCTGCGTTCGGGCGGGATGCGGCCGGCGCTCCGCCAGCCCCACCGGCAGCCCAGATCCCCGTGCCGGCGTCGGCGCTGCCCGCGGGAACCGAACCGGGAACGGTGCCCGTCGTCGTGATGACGGCGGAGCGTCCCGGCGGAATCCTGAGCGGCTTCCGGCGGAGGGTCCTGCGGCCCATTCCCGGCGCCCAGCCCCGGCTGCGGTTCGAAATGCCGCCGGAAGTCGATGCGGCATCCACCGATGCCACTGACATCCGCTCCGGCATCCCCGCCCAACGGCACTTCATTCAACGGCCCATTTACACGGGTTTCATGGCTGCGGTCGGCATCGGCCTGGCGTTGTTCCTGTACTACATGCTCACGCACACGGCCCAGCTGCTGCTGTGGATTGTGGCGGCCATGTTCATTTCGCTGGGTTTGGACCCCGTGGTGCGGTGGCTTGAGGGACGCAAGGTGCCGCGGCCTGCCGGCATCGTCATCTCCGTCGGCGTGCTCGTCAGCCTGGTTGCAGCATTTTTCGCCACCCTGATTCCCACCATGGTGGACCAGACATCCCAGCTGGTGCAGAAGGCGCCCGGTTGGATCACTGACTTTCTGAATTCGGACTTTTTCCGCACGGTGGACAACCAGTTCCATGTGCGGGACACCATCAACGAGCAGGTCGCCACCTTCTTTCAGGACTCACAGACGGTCGGCGGCATCTTCGGCGGAGTCGTGGGGGTTGGCACGACCATTGCCAACGGGCTGTTTGGCGCGCTGATTGTGCTGGTCCTCAGCCTATATTTCCTGGCGTCCCTTCCGGCGATGAAGCGTTGGGCCTACCGGCTGGCGCCGCGTTCCAAGCGGCGGCGGGTCCAGGAACTCAGTGAGGAAATCACCCGCTCGGTCGGCAACTACGTCATCGGCCAGGTGTGCGTGGCAGTCCTCAACGCGACCTACGCCTTCATCGTCATGACCGTGCTGCATATTCCGTTCAGCGTGCTGCTGGCGTTCGTGGTGGCCCTGCTGGCGTTCATTCCGCTGGTCGGCGGCCTGATCGCGGGCATCGTAGTTACCCTGGTGGCCCTCACCGCCGGCTGGCAGACCGCTTTGCTGTTCGCCGTGCTCTACTTCGCCTACCTCCAGTTCGAGGCGTACTTTGTCTCACCCCGCATCATGCAGCGCGCGGTGGCCGTTCCGGGTTCGGTGGCGGTGATTTCCGTCATTGCCGGCGGCAGCCTGCTGGGCGTGCTGGGGGCACTGATCGCCATACCGACGGCGGCAGCCACCATGCTGCTGATCAAGGAAATCTTCATCACCCGGCAGGACCAACGCTGAGATCCAGCTAGGCCGGAGCCACGGCGACAGGTCCTGCCCACTGCGTGGGGAGCACCAGTTCGGGCTCGCCGAGGACCGTGGCCGCAATCTCCTGCAGCGCCCGCGAGGCGAACTTCTCCCCTACCCAGAGATGCTTGCAGCCTTCGACTCCCACGACGTCGGCCTGCGGTATCCGCGCAAACCGTTCCTGAGCCTCCGCCGGACGGAGGTAGTCATCGAGTTCGGGTACCAGCACGCGCAACGGTTTACCGGACGCCGCCCACGCATCAAGGTCGTGGTCCGCTGCCCGGTGCAGCGGCGGGGAGAGCAGGACGGCACCCTGGACCTCGTCCGCCACCGGCGGCAACGCTCCGTACTTCAGCACCAGTTCCGTTCCGAAGGACCAGCCAACCAGCCAGCGGTTGGGCAGGCCGCGCCGCACGGCGAAGTCGACGGCGGCCGCCAGGTCCGCCTGCTCACCCACGCCCTCGTCAAAGGCTCCCTCGCTGGTGCCCCGAGGCGAACTCGTACCCCGGGTGTTGAAACGGAGCACGGCAAGGCCGGCCAGGGCCGGCAGGCGGTAGGACGCCTTGCGGTAGACGTGGGAATCCATGAAGCCGCCGTGCGTGGGCAGGGGATGCAACGTGATGAGGGTTCCACGGATCTCACCTTCGGGCAGGGCCAGCTCACCGACCAGCCGCAGGCCGTCGGCAGTGGTGAATTCGATGTTTTCCCTGCGGGCGGGCAACACGGTCGCCGCGCGGATCAGCTCCGGCCGGTCCGGCGTGGCATAGGAAAAGGCGGCGGGATCGACTGTCATGATTCCCAGTTTACGGACGCGCCTCTCGGTGCAGGCTCAGCGGTACCGGTAGCTGCGGCTCTGCCAGCAGTTGGTGTGCCAATGCCGCCGGTCCGCCAGGGCCGACTCCGCTCCGAAGAGTGAATCCTCCTGCCACACCACCAGGTGGGCCGTGCCGGGCAGCACGGGACGGTGGCATCCCGGACAGGTGTAGTTCTTCGCGGCATTGCGTGCGGTGATGGGACGCACCATCCACTCGCCGTCGGGTGCCGATTCCCGGCGGGCGAAACCCGCCCGGGCGCGCTCCAGGTCGACCTCCTGCGGGGGCCCGTATTTGGCCGCCGCACGGCCCGAAGTGCTGCCGCTCCCGGGTCGTCGGGGGCGGTTGGATCGGGGCATGCCTTCCATTCTGCCTCACTGCGCCGTTCCGCCGGACCTGCCCCGCTCCGCCCCGAACCGGCTCCGATCCGGCGGAACGGGTAGAGTCGGGTGCGTGCGTTTAGTCCTTGCCAAGTGTTCCGTCGACTACGTCGGCCGCCTCAAAGCCCACCTTCCGCTGGCCGTCCGGCTGCTGCTGGTCAAAGCGGACGGGTCGGTGCTGGTGCACTCCGACGGAGGCTCCTACAAGCCGCTGAACTGGATGAGCCCTCCGGCCACGCTCCGCACGGTCACGCCCGGCGAGGCAGAGTTGGAAGAGGGAGTCCAGGAGCAGTGGGTGGTGCAGTCTGCCAAGACGGACGACCGGCTCATCATTAACATTTATGAGCAGCTGCACGACAGCAGCCACGACCTGGGCGTGGACCCGGGCCTGATCAAGGACGGCGTGGAGGCAGACCTTCAGCGTCTGCTGGCAGAGCAAATCCACACTTTGGGCGACGGTTACACACTGATCCGCCGGGAGTACTTTACCGCCATCGGACCGGTTGACATCCTGGCCCGTGACTCCAACGGCGGTACCGTCGCTGTCGAATTGAAGCGACGGGGCGATATCGACGGCGTGGAGCAACTGACGCGCTACCTGGAACTGCTGAACCGGGATCCCCTGTTGGCCCCGGTCCGTGGCATTTTCGCCGCCCAGCAGATCAAGCCGCAGGCGCGGGTGCTGGCCGCGGATCGCGGCATCGAATGCGTGACCCTGGATTACGATGCCATGCGCGGCGTGGACGACAGCGCTTCCCGCCTGTTCTAAGCCCGTCACATTACTTCTAAGCCAGTCGCATCATTCCCGGGAAAGTATCGGCCTATGTGCCAATCCGTTGATCCTGCCCGAAGCACCGCCTCCGCCTTTTGAACGGCAGGGTTATTGAACGGCAGGGTTTGCGGGCGCCGGGGTTATTGGACGCCGATAGCGCGGCTGGCCCTGCCTTTAGGAGGGGCCGATATTTTCCGATACTGTCCGGAAATATCCGTTGACCGTCGTAAAGCCGCATGCAATGCTTATCCGTGTCTTTGTGTAGGTGGTTTTCATGCTCGCAAGACACGTTGCGAGCGGAAGGCTCCCGGCACGACGGTACGCCCGTTTCCCGGAATCTTCTCGCGGAGTAACCGAGGGCCGAACGAGTTGTTCAGCCCTTAACCCGTTCCAGTATGAGGAGAAATAAATGGCACAGGGAACCGTCAAGTGGTTCAACGCTGAAAAGGGATTTGGCTTCATCACCCCGGATGATGCTGAAGGCGATGTGTTCGTGCACTATTCGGAAATTCAGAGCGGCGGCTTCAAGACGCTCGACGAGAACCAGCGCGTCACTTTTGAAATTGGCCAGGGCGCCAAGGGTCCCCAGGCCACCGGAGTGACCGTTATCTGATTGACCATTTCCAGGCTCACGTCACCTTTCATGCGGAGAGCTGGTTAAATAACAGGGGATCCCCGGCCGCAGCCGGGGATCCCCTGTTATTTTTGCCTGTGTTGCTTTATCTACGTTGTCCATCCGGCTGCGTTTTCCAACCGGCGCTCCTCCAAGCGGATGCCCAACCGGTCAGCGCCAGGTTCCGATGCCAACCACCGGTCCGGCCTCCAGCCAGGAGGACAGTCCCGCATACACGTCAAACTTCATGGCCATCAGCAGTTCCCTGCCTTCGTAGCTGAGCGTGACGATCACCGATCCCTGCTGGACCTTGGTTCGTTCCGACTCTGTCGGAGCCCGTCGCCCCACCAGAACCAGGGCGCTGCGGCGAAACCGAAAACGCGCCCGCGGACTGAGCGACATCAGCCGGAACCATTCCAGATCGGAATCCTGGTAGCGGCAGACCCCCATCCGCCAGGGCTTACCCGGCGTGCAGAGGGAAGCGTCCGCCGTGCCCAAGGTGCGCCGCAACTGGTAGCGGCGCACCATGAACAACACCAGAGCTGCCAGGCAGAGAACAAACAGCGCTGCCAGCGTGACGAACGGGAGACCGGGATCGTTCATTCGGCAGGTGCTATCGGATCCCTGCGTTGGCTGTGCCAGCCGAGCTTTCCAGCCGCGCGTTGTCGGCCACGATGACCACCCGGTCGCTGTCGACCGAGAAAAAGCCGCCGTCGACCGTTACCGCAATGCGGGCGCCGTCGACAGGCTCAATGGCCAGTTCACCTTCCGCGAGAATGGCCAGCAGCGGCGAGTGGCCGGGCAGGATTCCGATCTCACCGTCGCTGGTGCGCGCCTTGACCATCCGCGCCGGGCCTGACCACACGAAGTGGTCAGCCGCGACGATCTCTACCTCAAGCTCGGCCATGCTACTTGGTCGATTCCTGGATCTTGGCCCACTGACGCTCGACGTCGTCCATGCCGCCGACGTTGAAGAACGCCTGCTCTGCAAGGTGGTCCACGTCGCCCTCGCAGATCGCCGTGAAGCCTTCCACGGTGTCCTTGATGGACACGGTGGAGCCTTCAACGCCGGTGAACTGCTTGGCCGTGTAGGTGTTCTGCGAGAGGAACTGCTGGATGCGGCGGGCGCGGGCCACCACAATCTTGTCCTCTTCGGAGAGTTCGTCGACGCCAAGGATGGCGATGATGTCCTGCAGTTCCTTGTTCTTCTGCAGGATCTGCTTCACACGGACCGCCGTGTTGTAGTGATCCTGGCCAATGTACTGCGGGTCCAGGATGCGCGACGTGGAGGTCAGCGGGTCCACGGCCGGGTACAGGCCACGGGAGGCAATCTCGCGGGAAAGCTCGGTCGTGGCGTCGAGGTGCGCGAACGTGGTGGCCGGCGCCGGGTCGGTGTAGTCATCGGCAGGCACGTAGATGGCCTGCATTGACGTGATCGAGTGGCCCTTGGTTGAGGTGATGCGCTCCTGCAGCAGGCCCATCTCGTCAGCCAGGTTCGGCTGGTAGCCCACGGCCGAAGGCATGCGCCCCAGCAGCGTGGACACCTCGGAACCGGCCTGGGTGAAGCGGAAGATGTTGTCGATGAACAACAGGACGTCCTGGTTCTGCACATCGCGGAAGTACTCCGCCATGGTCAGCGCAGACAGCGCCACGCGCAGGCGCGTTCCCGGCGGCTCGTCCATCTGGCCGAATACCAGGGCCGTGTCCTTGAGGACGCCTGCCTCTTCCATTTCAACCCAGAGGTCGTTGCCCTCACGGGTGCGCTCACCGACACCGGCGAACACTGACGTTCCACCGAAGTTGCGGGCAACACGGGTGATCATTTCCTGGATCAGCACGGTCTTGCCCACGCCGGCACCACCAAAGAGCCCGATCTTTCCACCCTTGATGTACGGGGTGAGCAGGTCGATCACCTTGATGCCCGTTTCGAGCATTTCGGTGGAGCCTTCCAGCGACGCGAAGGACGGAGCCTTGCGGTGGATCGGCCAGCGCTCGGAGATGTTCAACTCCGACTCGGTGACGTCCAGGGGCTGGCCCAGGACGTTGAAGATGTGGCCCTTGACGCCGTCGCCGACGGGAACGGAGATCGGCGCACCGGAGTCGACGACCGCCGAACCACGGACCAGGCCGTCGGTGGCCTGGAGGGAGATCGCGCGGACGAGGTTGTCACCCAGGTGCTGGGAGGTCTCGAACGTGATGGTCCGGGTTTCACCGTTGAGGGTGACCTGGGTGGTCAGGGCGTTGTAGATGCCGGGAATGGCATCGGCGGGAAATTCGACGTCGACGACGGGGCCGATAACGCGGGCGATACGCCCGCTGGCACCGGCCTTGGCGGCAACCTGCTCAGTGGTGGTGGCAGTCATCTCTCTCACTTCAATCAGTAGATGGCGTGGGGTTAAGTCTAGCTGGGTGGAACGGTCGGCAGCGGAGGGCGCTACCGGGGCTAGGACGCGTTGAGCGCGTCCGCTCCGGCAACGATCTCGGACAGTTCCTGGGTGATTTCGGCCTGCCGGGCAGTGTTGCGCAGCCTGGTGTACTTCTTGATCAGGTCGGTCGCGTTGTCACCGGCGGACTTCATGGCACGCTGGCGGGCGGCAAGCTCACTCGCTGCCGCCTGCAGCAGGGCCGCGAAGATCCGGGACTCGATGTAGCGCGGCAGCAGCGCGTCAAGCACGCGCTCCGTTTCCGGCTCGAACTCGTACAGCGGCAGCAGCTCATCGGCGGATGAGGCCTGCTGCTCCACGACCTCCAGGGGCAGCAGCCGGACAACCGTCGGAACCTGCACGACCATCGACTGGAAGCGGGTGGAAACTACGTGTATCTCGTCCACACCGCCCTTTTCGTAGTCGGTGCTGAACGCTTCAAGCACTGCTGCACCTACTTCGCGTGCGGTGCTGAACTCGGGCGCATCGGTGCCGCCGGTCCACACCCGCTCGTAGGACCGGCCGCGGAACTCGAAGTAGGCCTGTGCCTTGCGGCCCACCAGGAAATACTGGATTTCCTTGCCTTCGCTGTGGAGCAGCTCGGTAAGAGCTTCGGCCTGCTTCAGCACGCTGGCCGAATAGGAGCCCGCCAAACCACGGTCCGAGGTCACAATGACCACGGCGGCTCGGCGGATCTGCTCCGGCTCGGTGGTGAGCGGATGGTCGATTTCGCTTTGCGATGCCACGGCTGAAACAGCACGGGTGATGGCGTTCGCGTAGGGCAGCGATGCCGCTACGCGCGCCCGGGCCTTGCCGATACGCGAGGTGGCGATCAGCTCCATCGCTTTGAAGATTTTGCGCATCGATGTGGTCGATGAAATCTTCTGGCGGTAGACCCGGATCTGGGCTCCCATAGTTTTCCTTTCCTAGGATCCCGGTGCTCGGGCCTGCCGGACCCCGGAGGGTCCGGCAGGCCCAATCAACGAGTTAGCGCCTCTGGCGAACGATCTTCTCTTGGTCGACCTCGGAGTCGGCAAGCGCGTCGTGCTCCTCGTGGCCGGCCCCCACCAGGTGGTTGTCGCCCTGGCCGAAGAAGCCCTGCTTGAAGTCGACAATGGCCGCCTTCAGCGCGGCGACGGTGTCGTCGTCGAGCACGTTCGTCTGGGCCAACGTGGTCAGCACTGACGAGCTGTGGCGCAGGTGGCCCAGGAAGTCCCGCTCGAAACGGGAAACATCCTCGACCGGCACGTCGTCCAGGTAGCCGTTGGTTCCGGCCCAGATCGAGACGACCTGGTCCTCGATCGGGTACGGCGAGTACTGCCCCTGCTTGAGCAGTTCCATCAGGCGTGCGCCTCGGGTCAGCTGCTGGCGGGAGGCCGCATCCAGGTCCGAGGCGAACATGGCGAAGGCCTGCATATCGCGGTACTGCGCCAGGTCCAGCTTCAAGGTTCCGGAGACCTTCTTCATCGACTTCACCTGGGCGGCACCGCCAACGCGGGACACCGAGACACCGACGTCGACAGCGGGACGCTGGTTGGCGTTGAACAGGTCCGACTGCAGGAAGATCTGGCCGTCGGTGATGGAAATGACGTTGGTCGGGATGTAGGCGGACACGTCGTTCGCCTTGGTCTCGATCAGCGGCAGGCCCGTCATGGAACCGGCACCGAGCTCGTCGGACAGCTTGGCACAACGCTCCAGCAGGCGGGAGTGCAGGTAGAACACGTCGCCGGGGTAGGCTTCGCGTCCCGGCGGGCGGCGCAGCAGCAGGGACACGGCGCGGTAGGCTTCTGCCTGCTTGGACAGGTCATCGAAGACGATCAGGACGTGCTTGCCGCCGTACATCCAGTGCTGGCCGATGGCCGAGCCCGCATACGGTGCCAGGTACTTGAAGCCGGCCGGGTCGGACGCGGGGGAAGCCACAATCGTGGTGTATTCCAGGGCCCCGTTGTCTTCCAGCGTCTGCCGGATGGCTGCAATGGTGGAGGCCTTCTGCCCGATGGCCACGTAGATGCAGCGGACCTGCTTCTGCACGTCCCCGGATGCCCAGTTGGCCTTCTGGTTGATGATGGTGTCGATCGCGATGGCTGACTTGCCGGTCTGGCGGTCACCGATGATCAGCTGGCGCTGGCCGCGGCCGATCGGGATCATGGCGTCGATGGCCTTCAGCCCGGTCTGCATCGGCTCGTGCACGGACTTGCGCTGGGTGACGCCGGGAGCCTGCAGCTCCAGGGCACGGCGGGTCTCGGGAACGATGTCGCCAAGGTCGTCGATGGGAACACCAAGCGGGTCCACGACGCGACCCAGGAAGGCGTCGCCGACGGGCACAGAGAGCACCTCGCCGGTCCGGTGCACTTCCTGGCCCTCTTCAATGCCGGTGAAGTCACCGAGCACAATCACACCGATTTCGCGGACGTCAAGGTTCTGGGCCAGGCCCAGGGTGCCGTCCTCGAAGCGGAGGAGTTCGTTCGCCATGACCGAGGGCAGACCCTCGACACGGGCAATTCCATCGCTGGCGGTGGTTACACGACCAACTTCAACGCGCTCAGCGTTGCCGGGCTCGTAGGACGCCGCGAA
Organism: Micrococcaceae bacterium; assembly: GCA_025465475.1. Lineage (GTDB taxonomy): Bacteria > Actinomycetota > Actinomycetes > Actinomycetales > Micrococcaceae > Arthrobacter_M. The sequence continues at coordinate 32,119 of JAODMR010000090.1, read as the reverse complement.
CTCGTTCAACGCATTACGGACGTCGTCGGCGTTGATGGTCAATTCGGCCATCTGCAGTCCCTGCTCTCCTATTTCGTGATCACCAAGAAGTTCCGGTGACCTGGGCTTTGACCGGATCGGCTCTGCTGAGCGACGGTCGGTTACTGTCTTTGTTGCTTGTGCCTATGCCAGCTGGCGGCGTAGTTCGTTCAGTCGGGTCAGCACCGAAGCATCCACTACTTCGTCGCCCACCCGAACCCGCACTCCACCGATCAGTTCCGGGTCAACGCTGACGTTCAGCTGAAGCTCACGCCCGTACAGGGCGTTGAGTCCAGCCTGCAGCCGGCTGACCTGGTTTTCCGTCAGTGGGTGGCTGGAGGTCGCCGTTGCGATCCAGCGCTGCTTGCGGGCCGCGGCCAAGGCAGCGAAACGGTCCACGAGCTTGGTCGGCTTGATGCCACGCGGGTTGGTGACGGCCTGGCTGATGAGCAGCCTGGCCTCCGCACCTGCCGAGGGCACCAGGGCCATGGCGAGGACCGTCTTGGCTTCCTCGCCGGCCTGCGGCTCTGACAACGCGCGCTGCACGTCGTGGCTGGCACCGACGACCTGGTTGAAACCAAACAGGTCGTTTTCCAGCTGCTGCAACCCGGTAAGCCCTGAAGCAGAAGAGGCAGAACGGTTTTCTGCAACGGCAATGGCCACGGTCGCGGCCACGGTCTCGAGTGCATCGCCAATGTCACGGGCGGCGGCCCAGCGCAGCTCCGCCAACTGGGAAACGATAGCCTCCGCCTCAGGGGAAACACGTCCTCCCACCAGGCTGTGCATCAGCGCTTTCTTCTCGCTTCCCTGGCGGGAAGGATCAGTCAGCGCCCGGCGAAGCCCGGCGGAGCTGTCCATGGTTCCCAGCACAGTGAAAAGTTCGCTGGCCAACGACAGTGATGCCTGCGGAAGCACTGCCTCCAGGCCGGACAGCACCGTGGTCAGCGATTCGCTCGATATTCCTGCCATTACTTAGCTGCACCTGCGCTCTGGTTTTCCAGATCTGCCAGGAAGCGGTCCACCACGCGGGCTGCGCGGGCATCATCGGTCAGCGTTTCGCCGACGATGCGGCCAGCCAGGGTCGTGGCCAGCGTTCCAACCTCGGAACGCAACGACACAACGGCAGCCTGGCGCTCGGCAGCAATGGCCACGTGCGCCTGCTCGGTGATCCGGGCGGACTCCAGCGCGGCCTTTTCCTTCAGGTCCGCCAGGATCTGGGCACCTTCGGCGCGGGCTTCCTCGCGGATGCGGTTCGCTTCGGCACGGGCATCCGTCAGCTGCTGCTTGTACTCTGCGAGTGCAGCAGTCGCCTCTGCCTGTGCCTGCTCGGCCTTGGCGATGCCGCCCTCAATGGCCGCACTGCGCTCGGCGAAGGTCTTCTCGAACATCGGGACCACGAATTTGATCACGATGAACAAAAGGACCGCGAACCCGAGAGCGACAACCACGATTTCCCAGACATTGGGCAACAACGGATTGGCTGTTTCGTCGGCGGCGAAAATCATGAGGTTCTTCATATTTCACCCGTCCTATCTACTCGAAGATGTTGTTGATCGATCTCTACTTGAGAACGAACGCGAACACCAGGCCGAGGATGGCCAGAGCTTCGGTCAGCGCCAGGCCAAGGAAGGCGATCGGCTGAAGCACGCGCTGCGCTTCGGGCTGGCGAGCCACGCCGTTGATGTATGCCGCGAAAACCAGGCCCACGCCGATAGCACCACCGATGGCGGACAGGCCGTAGCCGATGAGGTTGAGTGAGCCGTTGATTTCACCCTGCATTGTGTATTCCTTTCAAGATGCCCGAAGGCAGGTTGTTTGGTTCGTATTATCCCCCGCGGGGAATGCTTTGGTTTGTTAGTGGCTGTCCGCGTGGACAGCACCCTCAATGTAGATGGCTGTCAGCAGCACGAAGACGTACGCCTGCAGCACCATGATCAGGGCTTCCAGCATGTACATGGCGATGGATCCAATCAGCACCAGCGCGGAGGCCCCCTTCATCAGGGCACTCTCCTGCATGAGCAGGAACTCGATCCCGGATCCGGCTATCACCACAATGAGGTGGCCCGCCAGCATGGTGGCGAACAGACGGAGGCTGTGCGTCATGGGCCGGACGAGGAAGTTGGAGATGATTTCGATCGGCACCACCAGCGGCAGGATGTACCACGGCACGCCTGACGGTACGACTGCCAACTTGAAGTAGCGCAGGCCATTGCGCTTGATTCCGACGCCGATCCAGGTCACGTAGACCAGGGCGGCCAGCAGGTAGGCGCCTCCCGGGTGGGAGAAGCTGGGCAGCTGCAGGATGGGAATGGCGCCGAAGATGTTGTTGACCAGGATGAAGAAGAACAGGGAGAACAGCAGCGGGACGAAGGTCATGAAGTCCTTGCCGCCGATCACGTCCTTGGCAACGGAATTGCGGACGAATCCGTAGGCGATCTCGCCGAGGAACTGCAGCTTGCCCGGCACCAGGCTGCCCTTACGGGCGGCCGCCAGGAAGAACCAGCTGATCAGGACCACTGAGAGCAGAACCAACAGCATCTGCTTGGTGAAGTCAAAGCTTCCGATACTGAAGAGTGCCGGCAAGTGGGTCTCAACCCCGGGCGGGGTGAATTGCCCACCATCCTGGGCGGGGAGCGTAAGCGCGATCAACGCGTTTCCTCTCTGCTGTGTCCATCATTGGGCATGGTTGGGGGAATCGACTTGTGTATCGCACCGTTGCCCCCAACGATATGAAAAAAATATGGCATTACTCGGAACTACCTTCCGCCTTTGCCGGGCGCGTATCCTCAGCGCCATTGACAGAGGGTCGCGACAGGCGACGGGCGAAGGACAAATAGAAACCGCCGGCCATTCCCACAAAGGCCCCGACCAGCACAAACCAGCGGGTTCCGAGCAGAATATCCAGTCCCCACCCTATCAAACTCCAGACAAGTATTCCGCCAATGACATAGCTGAAGATGGCCATGCCGGCGTTGTATCCGCCATTGCTGGCGGCGGAGTCAGAACCCGCGCCGGCAACCGAAATCCGACGGTTGGCCGGGTCCTGTGACGGGTCGTGTGATGGGTCTGGTAACGGGTGTTTCCTAGGCATGTCCGCCTCCTGCGTTCGGTTCTGCGTCCGGTTCCGGGTCCGAAAACAACTGGTGCCTGGTGCGGCTGAAAACGACCACTTCCGTGGCCTGCCAAACCAGCACCCCGGCGACCGCGGTGACGAAGAACCAGGTGCGGTCCAGCCAGTCGGGTGCACCGAGGAAAATCAACAGCGCCGCAAAGCCGACAACCTTGACCAGGTACGTCACCATAAACGCACCAATCGCCCCGGAGGGGTTGCGCCGGCCGACGAAGTGCCCGACCAGCAGGCTCAGGCTGAAGAACGCGACCACCACTGCCGCGCCGAAAAGGGCGCTGACCGCTCCCGGCCAGCCGGTGACCAGGGCCGCGGCCGCCGCGAGCAGCACCACCAGGATGCCGGTTACCACCAGGCACACCAGCAGCATCCGGAGCCAGGGTGATGCCGTCGGCTCCGCTGCCGCAATCCACGGCCGGGGAGGCCGGGGGGCATCGGAGGGCGTCATGGGAACCTTTGTCTGGAAGGGGCGAAGATCCGGACCGGGCTGGAATCGCCGTGGGAGGGACCGCAGCTAAATTCTACACGAGATAGAACTTGCTCAGACACGGCGCTGCCGAGCGAAGGTGACGTATTCGGCCAGCAACCAGACCAGCCCGGCCGCGACGATGGTGCGCCAGTAAACTCCGGGCTGCACCCAGACCGGAGTGCGCAGGAAGATCAGTGCCGTGCCGATGGCGATCACCTTCAGCAGCAGGGCCGCCACCAGTGTCCGGCGGGCGTAGGCCACGGCGGCCGGCGCCGCGAAGTGGAGCACCAGCAGGCTGAGCCCGAAACAGACCAGGACCAAGGCTGTGGCGGTCAGCACACTGTAGATGCCCGCCACGCCGCCCACGTAGAGCGCGATGAAGCACAGCACCACTGAGACGCACGCCACCGAGGCCGCGCTGCGGTGCAGCCGGTGAATCCAGGGCGACGGCGTGCGCACCGCCGAGATCGGCGTCGCACCGCTTTCCGCCTCGGGGCGGGACGTTGTCAGGTTCTGCCGTACCCAGGGATGCATGGTCAGGAAGCCCACAGCGGGCAGCACGACGATGTTGAAGACGGTCACCGGCAGCCAGTTCAGGAAGGCGTAGGCGACGCCGCCGAAGGCCACGAAGGCCGTCCAGATGTACATCACTGTCACCGCCTGCCGGTGCGAATACCCGACATCGAGCAGCTTGTGGTGCACGTGGCCGCGGTCAGCGGAGAACGGTGACCGGCCGGCCGCTGTGCGGCGCAATACCGCCAGGAACAGATCCAGCAGGGGCAGCGACATCACCACCAGCGGCAGGATGATGGGCACGAACGTCGGCAGGCCGCTGGCCAGGTCGTACAGGCCGGAACTGATCTGGCCTGTCGCCACAATGGAGCTGGAGGCCAGGATCAACCCCAGCAACATGGCGCCGGAGTCGCCCATGAAGATTTTGGCCGGGTGGAAGTTGTGCGGCAGGAAGCCTACGCAGATGCCCACCATGATGGCCATCAGCAGGGTGGCCAGGTCGGAGTAGTCGGGCACCAGCGCGTTGCGGTGCACCCAGTAGGCGCAAAGGAAGAAGGCCGCACCGCCGATGGCTGCCACGCCGGCCGCCAGCCCGTCCAGGCCGTCGACAAAGTTGATGGCATTCATGGTGAGCACAATGATGAATACGGTCAGCAGAACCTGCAGGGGCTCACTGGCGATGTGCGTGGGACCCACGGGAAGCACCGTCAGCCGGGGACCCCAAAGGGCGACGACGAGGGCTCCCGCAATTTGGCCGCCGAGTTTGACGAAGCTGTTCAGGTCGAAAACGTCATCCACCACGCCGACCAGCAGGACGACAGTGGCACCGGCCAGGATTCCCCAGGGGACGGAGGTGTCGCGGAAGATGGCACGCACCCAGAACGTCTGCGACGCCACCACCAGGGCCACCACAAACCCGATGTAGAGGGCCACCCCGCCCAGGCGGGGCATCATCACTGTGTGAATGTCGCGGTCCCGCAGCGGGGACATGATGCCGTTTCGGAGCGCGACCAGCCGCACCACAGGCGTGCACAGGTAGGTCACGACGGCGGCCAAGAGAGCGACGATCACATAGATAAACATCTCTTAGGCGGCTACTTCCAGGTTTCGGGCATCAGGTGCGGACGGTGAAGGCGCGACGGTAGCCCAGTTTACGCACGCCCGTGGGCACCAGCCGGTACGTGCCCCGCACCAGCACGTTGCGGAGGAAGGCCAGGGGGCCGATGTATCCTGCGGCGAACATCCGCTTCTGCAGCCTCAGCTCGGCCCGCAGCATGCGCAGTCCGCCCCGGCGCTTGTAGGATCCGGTGCTGACCCGGTACCGCACCAGGGACTGTTCCAGGTTGGCGGCCCGCGCACCGCGATGCAGCAGCCGCACCCACAGCCAATAGTCCTCAATGTGCGCCAGGTCGCCGTAGCCGCCCGCGGCCCGGACCAGGCCGGCACGATAGACCACGCTGGGGTGGTTGAAGGGACTGCGGTAGCCGGCTGCGGCGTGGATTTCCCGGTGCGTCAGTGGCACCCGCCGGGTGGCGAGCACGCGGTGCTCATCATTCCCGATTTCATCAATGGCTGACCCGACGATGTCAGTGCCCGCCTCCATCACCGGCAGCTGGAGGGCAAACCGTTCCGGAACGGAGATGTCGTCAGCGTCCATCCGGGCCACGATATCGAACCGGCACAGGGGAAGGCCCTGGTCCAGGGCAGCCGCCAAACCAATGCTCGCCGGCAGCCGCAGCACTGATACCTCCAGCCAGTCCAGGGCTTCCGCATCGGTGATGACGCGCTCAAGCGGCTCCGGAACCACGCCGTCCCGGACAATCACCAGCTGTCGGGGGCGCAGCAGCTGATCTGTGGTGACCGATGCCAGCGCGCGGCGGAAGTTGGCTGCATTGTCGCCGGCATAGACGGGCAGCAGCACGGTGAAAGGTCCAGAGTCCGGTGTACCTGCGGCAGCGTCTGTAGAACTATGTGTTTCCAACGGCTTTTATTCCAGGTTGTGCTCATGCGGGGCCTGCCCGCGCGCTGCCCTGAGGGTACCGGGAGGGTGCCGGAATCAGGCTGTACTAAAGTGGGACCTACCCAAGATACCAATCTTAACTGTCCTTTCCTGCGAGGCTCCGGGATGCCGGCTGTGCAGGAGCCGGGCCTGAAAGGACACTTCGTGCCGGATACCGTTGCCGTGGCGGCCGTGACATTCGACCGTCCCGACGACGTGCGGGTCCTGCTGTCCGCCCTCGCCGAACAGACCCAGCCGCTGTCCGCCGTCGCACTCGTGGACTCCGGCACCAAACCGGTTGAGCACATCGCCGCGGCCTCAGCGGCTCCTGTCCATTACGTCCGGTCCGAGGCCAACCTGGGCGGGGCGGGCGGTTTTGCGCTGGCCATCCTGCAGGCGGTGGCCACCGGTGCCGACTGGATCTGGATTATGGACGACGACGCGCGGCCGGAGTCGGCCGACACCCTGGCCACGCTGCTGCGGGTCGCCAGGCAGCAGGGGCTCGATGTGGTTTCGCCGTTGGTGGTGTCGCCAGCCGATACGTCCCGAATGTCCTTCCGCTTCCGGCTGGACGGTCGCGTCACGTACGAGCGGGCGCTCGTGGAGGCAGCCGGGTTTTTCCCGGACACGGCGCAGTTGTTCAACGGCGCCCTGATCCGCAGCAGCGTCTTTTTCCGGGTCGGCCTTCCGGACATCCGATTGTTCATCCGCGGCGACGAGGTTGACTACCTGCTGCGGTTGAAAAAGTACGGGGTCCCGATGGGCCTGACTCCCCAGGCGGCGGTGCTGCACCCGTCCGGTGCCGGGGAGGAGCACGAACTGCTGGGCGGCCGGGTGTCAGTGATCGTTCCTGACACTCCGTTCAAGCAGTACTTTGCCTTCCGTAACCGTGGCTACCTGGCCAGAACCTATCCCCGGGCGACCACCCTCGCCGCTGACGCCATTGGTTATCCGCTGCACTTCCTGCGGCGGGGAGACCTGCGTGGACTCTTCCGCTGGGCGCGGCTTTACGCCTCCGGAGTCCGGGCCAAGTCGTTCGGGCCGCCGTCGGAACTCGACATCTGAACCGGAGCCGGGACGTCGTCCGCGCCGGCGTCGACGGCGGTTGCTCCACCACTGTCAGCGTCATCGTCAGTAGTTGGCGCTGCGTCCGCAGCGGCAACTACTGCGTTGTCCGCAGTGTTGTCAGCAGTGTGGTCGGCAGTGTGGTCAGCAGTGTCGTCCTCACCGACACCGAGCACCGAGGGCACGACCTCGCGCAGCTGCGCCAGGCTGATGGCGCCCTGCCGCACCACCTTCAGCACGTCCGTGGTGGCGTCGACGATGGTTGACGGCTGGGCCGGGCTGTCGTTGGCGGGGCGCTGCCCCGCTTCGAGGTAGACCTCCACGGACTCCCCGAGCTGCGACAGCGCCTCAGCAGCCGTCCCGGCGGCCGGCTGTCCCGTGCGGTTGGCGGAGGACACCGCCAGCGGACCGGTCACGGTCAGCAGGTCCAGGGCGATTTCGTCGTCGGGCATCCGCAGCGCCACGGTGCCGAAGGTCTCCCCCAGGTCCCAGGTCAGCGTCGGCTGCGCGTGCAGGATCAGGGTCAGGCCGCCGGGCCAGAAAGCCTGCGCCAAACGGCGCGCATCGGCGCTGATGTCGGTCGCCAACCCGTCCATGGTGGCCGGGCGGGGAATCAGCACCGGTGGCGGCATGCTCCGCCCACGGCCCTTCGCAGCCAGCAGGGTGGCCACGGCCTGGGGTGAGAAGGCGTCGGCGGCAATGCCATAGACGGTGTCGGTCGGCATCACCACCACCTGCTTTGCGGCGATGGCGTGCTTGGCGGCGGCGAGGCCGCTGACCCGTTCGGCGTCGGACGTGCAGTCGTAGGAAGTCGTAGTCACGGCTCCATTCTTTCACCTCGTCGTTCCCCACCGAACCGCGGCAGCGAGGGGCAGCCGGAAGCCTCAGCTGATAGGTTCAGCAGTCCGGACGGCGCTGGTGGCTCGGCTGCGCACGTTCAGGTCGCGGTGCCCCTGCACGTCCGACCACTGCGGGGAGGAGCCCAGCAGCGCGGCGATCCGCCCTGCCTGCACCTCCGCATGCTCCATGACGAAGTACCCGCCGGCACGCAGCAGGCGGGCGGCCGATGCCGTTGCGGCCAGCGGAAGGGTCATGCCATCCGCGCCGCCGCCGTACAGCGCGATTTCCGGATCATGCTCGCGGACTTCGGGCTCATTGGGAACGGCACCGGCAGGGATGTACGGCGGATTGGAGACCACGACGTCGGCCAGGCCGTTGAGTTCCTGGAATGCATCGGTAAGGTCCCCCTGGATCAACTCCACACCGAAAGGCTGAAGATTGCGGGCCGCCCAGGCGTGGGCCAGGTCGCTGAGTTCGACAGCATAAACCCGGGCCTGGGGAACTTCCGAGGCCAACGCAGCGGCGATGGCGCCGGAACCGGTGCCCAGGTCCACTGCGGTGGGACGGCGGCCAGCCAAGGGGGCGAGCCGGTCAATGGCAAGCTGGGCCACCGATTCGGTCTCGGGCCGTGGCAGGAAAACCCCCGGACCGACAGCGAGCTCCAGATGGCGGAAGTAGGCCTTCCCGGTCAAGTGCTGGAGGGGAATCCGGCGGGCACGCTCGGCCACGAGATCGGCGTACCCTTCCGGTTCCGGCCCGTCGATCAGCAGCAGGGCCCGCAACCGACCCACGCCCACCCCGAGCAGGTGCGCTGCGAGCAGTTCGGCGTCAACCCGAGGGGACGGCACCCCCGCCGCAGCCAGGGTTGCGGCGGCCGCCCGCACCGCGGCGGACAGCGAGCCGGCTCCGGAGTCCGTCATTCACCGATGGCGTCGAGGCGGGCCTGTTCGTCCATCTCGATCGCCGAGTGCACCACCGGTTCCAGGTCACCGTTCATGACGGCGTCGAGGTTGTAGGCCTTGTAGCCGGTGCGGTGGTCAGCTATCCGGTTCTCCGGATAGTTGTAGGTGCGGATGCGCTCTGAACGGTCCATGGTGCGGATCTGTGACTTGCGCTGTGCCGAGTTCTCGGCGTCGACGATGGCCTGCTGGTGGGCCAGGATCCGGGCCCGCAGCACCCGCATGCCGGCTTCCCGGTTCTGCAGCTGGGACTTTTCGTTCTGCATGGCGACCACGATGCCGGTGGGCAGGTGGGTGATGCGGACGGCGGAGTCGGTCGTGTTGACGGACTGCCCGCCGGGGCCGGAGGAGCGGTAAACGTCGATCTTGAGGTCGTTCTGGCTGATTTCGACCTCCTCGGGCTCGTCCACTTCGGGCAGCACCAGCACGCCGGCGGCCGAGGTGTGGATGCGTCCCTGGGATTCAGTGGCGGGGACGCGCTGCACGCGGTGCACGCCGCCCTCGAACTTGAGGCGGGCGTAGACGCCCTCCGCCGGGTCGTTGGACCGGCCCTTCACGGCGATGGAGATGTCCTTGTATCCGCCCAGGTCCGACTCGGTGGCGGAGATGACTTCCGTTTTCCAACCGCGGTTTTCCGCGTAGCGGGTGTACATGCGGACCAGGTCGGCGGCGAACAGTGCTGCCTCGTCGCCGCCCTCCCCCGCCTTGACTTCCAGGATGACGTCACGGGCGTCGTCGGGGTCGCGCGGGATGAGCAACCGGCGAAGTTTCTCCTGAGCCGCCTGCAGCTGCTCGTCGAGCACGGGCACCTCGGCAGCGAACTCGGGGTCCTCCCCCGCCATTTCGCGGGCCGCTTCCAGGTCATCCGTAAGGGCCTGGACGCGGTTGTAGCCTTCGACGATGCCGCTCAGTTCGGCGTACCGGCGGCCGAGCCGACGGGCCAGCCCCTGGTCCGCGTGCACGGCGGGGTCGCTGAGCCGCAGCTGCAGTTCGGCGTGCTCATCCAACAGTCCCTGAATGGACTCAAACATGTAAAACCTCTTTCGACGTCGTCAAGTCTAGTAGCGCACCCTCCCCCTCTTCGCCGAGTGTCGACATCCGCACGCCTTCCGGAGGAATGGCGGGGTGCAGATCTCGACACTCGGCGGGTGGGGAGAGGAGGAGGAACGGAAAAGCCCCGCCCTCCGGAAGAGGGCGGGGCGGATCCTTTGCTACTTGTCGTTCTCGCCCTTGGCGCCGAGCGTGGTCTTCTGGACCTGCATCAGGAACTCAACGTTGGACTGCGTCTCGCGGATCTTTGAGGTGAGCAGTTCCAGCGACTGCTGCATCTCCAGGCCGGAGAGGACGCGGCGCAGGCGCCACATGATCTTGACCTCTTCGGGGGAGAGCAGGTTCTCCTCGCGGCGGGTACCGGAGGCGTTGACGTCCACGGCCGGGAAGATGCGCTTGTCGGCCAGCTGGCGTGACAGGCGCAGTTCCATGTTGCCGGTGCCCTTGAACTCCTCGAAGATGACCTCGTCAGCCTTGGAACCGGTTTCCACCAGGGCCGTGGCCAGGATGGTCAGCGAGCCGCCGTTTTCGATGTTGCGGGCGGCACCAAAGAAACGCTTGGGCGGGTACAGGGCCGCGGAATCGACACCACCGGAGAGGATACGGCCGGAGGACGGAGCGGAGTTGTTGTAGGCACGGCCCAGGCGGGTCATGGAGTCCAGCAGGACCACCACGTCCATGCCCATTTCGACCAGCCGCTTGGCCCGCTCGATGGAGAGCTCGGCAACCTGCGTATGGTCATCGGCCGGACGGTCGAAGGTGGAGGCAATGACCTCACCCTTGACCGTGCGCTGCATGTCGGTGACTTCCTCGGGGCGTTCGTCAACGAGCACCATCATGAGGTGGACCTCAGGTTTGTTGGTGGTGATCGCGTTGGCGATGGCCTGCAGGATGAGCGTCTTTCCTGCCTTGGGCGGGGAAACGATCAGTCCGCGCTGGCCCTTGCCGATCGGTGCGACCAGGTCGATGACGCGGGGACCGATCTTCTTGGGGTCGGTTTCCAGGCGGAGGCGCTCGGACGGGTAGAGCGGAACCAGCTTGGAGAATTCCACCCGGTCCTTCAGCTCGTCCGGGTTCTTGCCATTGACACTGGTGACGCGCACCAGGGCGTTGAACTTCTGCCGCGCAGTCTGGCCCTGGCTGCGGTCCTCGCCTTCGCGGGGGGCGCGGATGGCGCCGACGACGGCGTCGCCCTTGCGCAGGTTGTACTTCTTGACCTGGGCGAGGGAGACATATACGTCGTTGGAGCCGGGCAGGTAGCCGGAAGTGCGGACGAACGCGTAGTTGTCCAGCAGGTCCAGGATGCCGGCTACGGGGAGCAGCACGTCATCGTCAGTGACCTCGACGTCGTCGAAGTCGGGTCCCTGCGTGCGGCCGCGGCGACGTTCGGTGCGGTCGTTGCGGTCGCGGAACCTGTCGTTGCGGTTGTTGTTGTCAGGACCGGAGGAACGGTTGGTATTCCGATCGTCCCGGTCGTTGCGGTCCCGGCGGTTGCGGCGGTTCCGGCTGTTGCGTGAGCCGTCCTCGTCGTCGGAACGGTTGTCGCTGCGGCCCTGGTCGCCCCTGTTGTCGGTGCGGCCCTGCTCGCCCCGGTTGTCGGTACGGGCGGTGCGCTGGTTGCGGTCCCCATTGTCACGGTTGCGGTCGCGGCGCTGGTCGGCATTGTCGGCGCCTGAGGAGGCTGCATCGCCGTCGGACTCCGCGGTCTCAGCCTCGGCGCCACGGACTTCGGCGGCCCGAGCTTCGCTGCTGCGGCGGTTGCGGGTGCGCGGCTGGCGCCGGTTGCCGTTCTCGCCCTCGGCGTTGTTCTGCTGGCCGTCGTTGCCGGAGTCGTTGTTCTCTGCGACGGTCGCTTCTGCGGGGCTCTGGGTGGTGCTTGTCGCGGCATCGCCCGTCGCGGCGCTGGGCGCCGACCCGTTCTGGCTGGCTGCGGGAGCTGACTCAGCCTCGGGAGCCGCAGCGGCGATGGTTCCGTCGCTGCCGGCGCGGCGGCTGCGGCCACGGCCGCGGGCCGGGCGCTCAGTCGGAGCGTCCTGGCTGGCTGCCTCGGTGGCAACGACGGGCTGTGCGGTTCCGTCGGTGGCCGGCTGTGCGGCGGCCTCGGTGGCCTGGACGGGTGCGGTGGCCCGGCGGGACACGCGGGTGGACGACCCTGCGGCGGCGTTGCCTGCGGTCGGCGCGTCACCGGCGAAGGTGCCGGGAGCGAATTCGCCCTTGGCCTGCTTGGCCGGGCGGTCTGCGACGGAAGAACCGCGCTGGTGGTCGGAGATGGCGGCAACCAGGTCGCCCTTGCGCATCCGCGAGCCGCCGGTGATGCCCAGCTGGCCTGCCAGCGCCTGCAACTGGGCCAGTTTCAGGCCAGCCAGTCCGCTGCTTTTAGCCGGAGCTGCTGCTGCGGCGTTGACGGTTTCGTCCAAACCCGGTGTCAGGTTTGTGGTGTCTGTCACGAAGGATCCTTCCCCCTCGATGGCGAAATCCTGTGGGATTCGCGGTGATTGGTGCCGGATTACGGCCGGGGGTGCCTGTCTGGCGTCCGGGGAGCATAATTCGGTTTCCGCACCGCCACTATCGGAAATGGCGGACGGGTCTGCTAACACCTTCCGGCTGATGACGCCGGCTTGGGCACAGAATGGCTCTGTGGATCCCCGCGACAGGCCTGGAGAGGTGGCACCGGTGAATTTTCAGCGTGATGCTCGGCTATGCGACGATCACTTACAAAAAGCACATGAACACTGAAACAGACGCGGTTATTACCGCCGGTGCACTTCCACTTTAGCACCTTCCATGTCTACATTCAGCCGTAGAACACGCCAGAACACGCCGTCGGATTCGTTCGTGGCGGCGGCGTGGGCGGCCAGGAATTCCTCCACCCTGGTGGCCTCGGCGCTGTTCGCGGCGAGCGTCATGACGGTGGGGCCGGCGCCGGAGATGAACGCGGCGTAACCGGCTTCGCGCAGGGATTCCATCAGCCCCGCGCTGGCGGGCATGGCTTCGGCCCGGTAGCCCTGGTGCAGGAAGTCCTCGGTTCCGGCCAGCAGCAGGCTGGGGTCGTCCTTGAGCGCGTGGATCAACAGCGCGGTCCGGCCGGAGTTTGCGGCAGCAGTGGTGTGCGGCACCGAGGAGGGCAGCATGGCGCGGGCAGCTTCGGTGGACAGTTCGACGGCGGGCACGGCCACCACGGGGTGGATGTCCGCGTCGGGCCGGACCGTAACCGAGCGGAAGTCATCGCCGTCCTGCCACGAAATGGCCACCGCACCAAAAATGGCGGGTGCCACGTTGTCAGGGTGGCCCTCGAGTTCGGAGGCCAGCTGCAGGATCCATGCCTTGTCCCGGCTTGCGGCTCCCGGAACCAGGGCGTTGGCAGCACACAGGGCGGCCACGATGGCCGAGGCGGAGGAGCCCAGGCCGCGGCCGTGGGGGCTGACGTTCTCCGCGGTGATGCGCAGGCCGCGGCGTGCGTACCCCAGCCGGGACAGGGCCGTGTCAAGAGTGCGGACCGACAGGTGCGTGGCGTCGCGGGGCAACTCCTCGGCGCCCTCCCCGCTGAGCTCGAACACCAGGTCGTCGTCCTCGAGGGTTTCCACGGTCAGGGTGTCGTAGAGCGACACGGCCAGGCCCAGGCTGTCAAAGCCCGGGCCCAGGTTGGCGCTGGTTGCCGGAACCCGGACGCGAACGACCTGCCCGGGTGCGATCCGCTCGGTCATGTCAGTTGTCGGCTCCGGTCAGGCCCAATGCCGCGGCCACGGTGACGACGTCGAATTCCACACGCTGCGGCACCACCGGAGTTCCGTCGGCCTTCTTCAGCGCCCAGTCGGGGTCTTTGAGCCCGTGGCCGGTGACGGTGATGACGATGGTCTTGCCGGTGGGAACCTCGCCGGCCTCAAACTTCTTGAGGATGCCGGCCACGCCCGCGGCGGACGCGGGCTCGACGAAGACGCCTTCCTTGGCGGAAAGCCAGCGGTGCGCGGCAAGGATCTGTTCGTCGGTAACCGAGTCAATCAGGCCCCCGGACTCGTTCCGCGCGGCGATGGCCAGGTCCCAAGAGGCGGGGTTGCCGATCCGGATGGCGGTGGCGATGGTGTCGGGTTCGGTGATGGGGTGTCCGGCCACGAACGGGGCGGCACCGGCGGCCTGGAAACCCCACATCACGGGGGTCTTCGTGGCTACGGCAGGCAGCGTGCCGGCCGTGAGGCTTTCGTACGGGGCGGCGTACTCCTGGTAGCCCTTCCAGTACGCGCTGATGTTCCCGGCGTTGCCGACGGGCAGCACGTGGTAGTCGGGGGCATCGCCCAGGCTGTCGACCACTTCAAAAGCGCCGGTCTTCTGGCCCTCGATCCGTGCCGGGTTGACCGAGTTGACCAGGAACACGGGGTAGGACTCGGCCAGTTTGCGCGCCACATCGAGGCAGTTGTCGAAGTTGCCGTCCACCTGCAGCAGGGTGGCGCCGTGCGCCACGGCCTGGCTCAGCTTGCCCATGGAGATCTTGCCCTCCGGTACCAGCACGGCGCAGGTCAGCCCGGCGGCAGTGGCGTAGGCGGCGGCGGAGGCTGACGTGTTGCCGGTGGAGGCGCACACCACTGCCTTGGCCCCGGCAGCGACGGCCGCGGTCATGGCCATCGTCATTCCGCGGTCCTTAAAGCTGCCGGTCGGGTTCATGCCCTCGACCTTCAGGTAGACCTCGGAGCCGGTCAGCTCCGACAGCGCCTGGGCGCGCACCAACGGGGTGCCGCCTTCGCCAAGGGTGATGATCCGGGTGCTTTCGGTCACCGGCAAGCGTTCGGCATATTCGCGGACCACGCCGCGCCATTGATGAGCCATCAGACTCCCTCCACCCTCAGAACAGAAGTAACAGAATTAATGACGTCCAGGTCCTTGACGGCCCGGACGGTGGCCGCCAGCGCGGCTTCGGACGCGCGGTGGGTCACGATGCGCAGTTCCGCGGTGGCCTGCTGCAGTTGCCCGCCGTTGCCGTGGATGGTCTGGCGCATGGTTTCGATGGAAACGCCCTGTTCGGCGAACAGGTGCGCGATCCGGGCCAACACGCCGGGCTGGTCAGCCACGTCAAGGCCGATGTAGTAGCTGGTGGTGACATCGTCGATACCAAGCACCGGAACATGTCCGGTGGTGGTTTCGGTGCGCGCCGGCCCACCGAGCACTATGCGGCGGGCCGCGGAGACCAGGTCGCCCAGAACGGCCGAGGCGGTGGGGGTGCCACCTGCGCCCTGCCCGTAGAACATCAGTTCACCGGCGGATTCGGCCTCGATGAAGACGGCGTTGAAGGCTCCGCGGACGGCGGCCAGCGGATGCCGGCGCGGCAGCAGCGTCGGGTGAACCCGCACGCTCACGCCTTCGGCGCCGTCGTTGTGCAGCTTCTCGGCGATGGCCAGCAATTTGATGACGTACCCGGCATCCTGGGCGGCGGAGATGTCAGCGGCCGAGACGGAGCGGATGCCTTCGCAGTGCACGCTTTCCAGCGGAAACCGGGTGTGGAACGACAGCGAGGCGAGGATTGCTGCCTTGGCTGCGGCGTCCAAACCATCGACGTCGGCGGTGGGGTCGGCTTCGGCGTAGCCCAGGCGTTGGGCCTCGGCCAGGGCGTCGTCGAACGAGGCGCCGGTCGAGTCCATCTGGTCCAGGATGTAGTTCGTGGTGCCGTTGACGATGCCCATCACCTTGGTGATGCGGTCGCCGGACAGGCTGTCCTGGATGGGGCGAAGGATCGGAATCGCACCGGCAACCGCAGCCTCGTAGGAGAGCTGGACGCCGGCTGCGTCGGCCTTTTCGTACAGCGTGGGGCCGTCGGCCGCGAGCAGGGCCTTGTTGCCGGAGATGACGCCGGCGCCGTGCTCAATGGCTGTCAGGATGAGTGAGCGGGCCGGTTCGATCCCGCCGAGCAGTTCGATGACCAGGTCCGCGTTCCGGGTCAATGCCTCCGCGTCAGTGGTGAAGAGCTCCCGCGGCAGGTCCGCTTCGCGGGGGGCGTCGATGTTGCGCACGGCGATACCCGTCAGCTCCAGGCGGGCCCCTACCCGGGCGGCCAGTGCATCGGCGTCGGACAGCAGGATGCGGGCCACCTGGGACCCCACGTTGCCGCATCCCAGCAGGGCCACTTTCAGCGTTCTCGTCAAGCTCTCATGCCCCTAAATCGCGTGCCAGCAAATCGTCTTCGGTCTCTCCCCGGAGGATCAGGCGGGCCGTCCCATTGGCCACAGCCACGACAGGAGGCCGTGGCACGTAGTTGTAGTTGCTGGCCAGTGCGTAGCAGTACGCGCCGGTGCCCGGAACGGCCAGCAGGTCCCCCGCCGCCACATCCTCGGGCAGATATACATCTCTAACAACAATGTCGCCGCTCTCGCAATGTTTGCCCACTACGCGGGACAGCACAGGCGCCGCCGCGGAACTGCGACCGGCCAGCACGGCGGAATAATCGGCGTCATAGAGCACCGGCCGGGCGTTGTCGCTCATACCGCCGTCCACCGACACATAGCGGCGGACCCGCGTCACAGGGCCCGATGCCGGGGATGCCTCGACCGCGGGTGCATCGGCCAACGGTGCCTCGGCCGCGGGCAGTTCGACGTTGACGTCCTTGATGGTTCCGGCCTCGTACAAGGTGAAGGTGGTGCTGCCCACGATGGCACGGCCCGGTTCAATGGAGATGCGCGGTGGGGTGATGCCCAATGTGTCGCAGGTGCGTTTCACCACCGCTGCCATGGCGTTGGCGATCTCGCGGGCAGGCCGGGGAGTGTCGGTGGGAACGTAGGCGATGCCGTAGCCTCCGCCGAGGTCCAGTTCCGGCAGGTCGACGCCGTGTTCGGCTTTGACGCGGGCCAGGAAACCGAGCAGGCGTTCGGCGGCGAGCTCAAAACCGTCGGGTTCAAAGATCTGCGAGCCGATATGGCAGTGCAGGCCGATCAGCTCGATGCCGGGCGCGGCCAGTGCCTGAGCCACTGCCAGCGCGGCGGGAGAGGTTCCCGCCGCTCCGGCGCGTGTTCCCGCCCCACCTGCATGGCGGCCGCCAGCGTCTGTAACGCCACCGCCAGTACCGCCGTTGCCATCAGCCCCGCCACCGCCAGTACCGCCGTCGCCGTCCACCATGGACAGGCCAAATTTCTGGTCCTCATGGGCGGTGGCGATGAATTCGTGCGTGTGGGCGTGCACTCCAGGAGTCAGCCGCAGCATGACCCGGGCCTTCTCGCCGCGGGCGCTCGCCATCGCGTCCACCCGAGCCAGTTCCGCCAGGCTGTCGACGACGATGCGGCCCACCTTCAGGTCGAGCGCGCGGCGGAGCTCCGCATCGGACTTGTTGTTGCCGTGCAGCCCGAGCTTGTCCCCGGTCAGGCCCGCCCGCACGGCGACCGCCATCTCGCCGCCCGAGCAGGTGTCAAGCCGCAACCCCTCACTGTCGACCCAGCGGGCCACTTCCGTGCACAGGAACGACTTGCCGGCGTAATAGACGTCGACGCCGCCACAGATATCGGCGAAGGCCTCGTCGAAGGCGTCCTTGAAGGCGCGGGCGCGGGCGCGGAAATCACCCTCCGACATCACAAACAGCGGAGTGCCGAAGCGCTCCTTTAGTTCGGCAACGTCGATGCCGTCCACGCTGAGCGCGCCGTCCGTGCGGGCTACATCCTGCGGCCACATCAAGGGCAACAGGGCATTGACGTCCGCGGGATAGGGCAGCCAGTCGGGAGCCAGTTCAGAGCCGCCAGCAGCCTGAACTGTGGCGGGTTGGGATTGGGTCACGGCGGACTACATCCTTTCCGGGGCGGAAACACCCAGCAGGCCCAGCCCGTTGGCCAGGACCTGCCCGGTGGCGTCATTGAGCCACAGTCGGGTCCGGTTCAGGTCGGTGACCGGCTCGTCGCCCAGCGGCGTGACGCGGCACGCGTCATACCAGCGGTGGTAGGTGCCGGCGATGACCTCCAGGTGGCGCGCCACCCGGTGCGGTTCCCGGAAGCGGGCAGCATCCGCCACCACGGAGGGGTACGCTCCCAGTTGGGCCAGCAGGTTCGACTCGGTCGGGTGGGTGAGCACCCCGGCGTCGAAGGCGGATCGGTCCACGCCGCCTGCTGCCGCGTTGCGGGCCACCGCTGCGGTGCGGGCGTGCGCGTACTGGACATAAAAGACCGGGTTTTCGTTGGTGTTCTTCTTCAGCACGTCAGGTTCCAGGGCCATCGGCGAATTGGCCGGCGACCGTCCCAGCGAATAGCGCAGCGCATCGGCGCCCAACCAATTCAGCAGGTCCCGCAGTTCGATGATGTTGCCGGCGCGCTTGGACAGCCGCGCACCGTTGACGGACACCATCTGACCGATCAGCACCTCGATGTTCGTGTCCGGGTCGTCTCCGGCGGCGGCCGCGATGGCCTTGAGGCGATTGATGTAGCCGTGGTGGTCGGCGCCGAGCAGGTAGATCTTTTCCGGGAAGCCGCGGTCCTTCTTGGACAGGTAGTAGGCGGCGTCGGCGGCGAAGTAGGTCGGTTCACCATTTGCCCGGATCAGCACCCGGTCCTTGTCGTCACCGAAGTCGGTGGTGCGCAGCCAGACCGCACCCTCCTCATCGAACACGTGCCCCTGTTCGCGGAGCCGTTCCACCGCTGTGTAGATGGCGCCGTCGTGCAGTTGCTGCTCGGAAAAATAGACGTCGAATTCGACGCCGAAGTCGGCCAGTGTCTCCCGGATGTCAGCCATCTGGGCCTGGTAGGCAGCCGCCCGCACCACGGGCAGGGCCGCCTCGTCGGTGAGTTCGCGGATATCGGGATGGTCGGTCAGCACGGTCTTGGCGAGGTCGTCGATGTAGCCGCCCGGGTAGCCGCCCTCCGGCGTCGGCAGTCCCTTGATCGCCGCCAGCACCGAGGCGCCGAAGTTGTTCATCTGGGAGCCCGCATCGTTGATGTAGTACTCCTTGGTCACCGCGGCACCGCTGGCGCTGAGCACCCGTGCAATGGAGTCTCCCACCGCTGCCCAGCGGGTGTGCGCCAGGTGCAGCGGCCCGGTCGGGTTGGCTGAGACGAATTCCATGTTCACGACATGGCCCGCGAGCGCGTCGTTACGGCCGTAGGCTTCCGCCGCTTCGACGATGACCTTGGCCAGGGCCCCTGCTGCGGCCGCGTCGAGGGTGACGTTCAGGAAGCCCGGTCCGGCGATCTCCACCCGTGCGACGCCGGGAATGTCGGAGAGCCGGCCGGCCAGGATGCCGGCGACGGCGCGCGGCGGCAGTCCGGCGGGCTTGGCCAGCTGGAGGGCGATGCTGGTGGCCCAGTCACCGTGATCCCGGTTCTTGGGCCGCTCCACCCGGACCTCGGCGGGGATGGCGGCGGCGGGAGCGTTCAGCTCACCGGAGGCGACGGCATCCTGCAGGCAGGCGGTAATGGCGGCGGAAAGTTCTTCAGGAGTCACCAACCAAGCATAAGGTCGGCCCTGTTCCCGCCCCCAATCCGGCCTTAGCGGTCCTCGAAGTAGCGGGGCCGACAGGCGAAGTACGCTCCGGCAAGCAGCAGGACCAGCGTGCCAAACAGGAACAGAAAGGGTGCCAGCCACCGGCCGGTGGACTCGTGCAGCTGACCGAACAGCAGCGGACCCGTGCAGGCCAGGGCGTAGCCGACGCCCTGGCTGAAGCCGGACAGGGCGCCGGCCCCGGCGCGGGAGCGGGTCCGCAGGTTGATCAGCAGCAGCGAAAGCGGAAAGATGCCCGGTCCCATGCCCGCCAGCGTCACCCAGATCCAGGTGCCCGTCGCGGGGGCCAGCAAGAGTCCCAGGTAGCCGGCCACAAAGCAAAGCACGAAAAACACCACGAGTGGAAAGGGGTTGGCGAGTCGGCCGGCGATCAGCGGCACCAGCAGGCTCAGCGGCAGGCCAAGCGCCGCGTACAGGGCCAGGTAAGTGCCGGCGCTGCCACGGTCCAGCCCTGCGTCGGTCAGCATGCCCGGAAGCCAGGCGAACATGGAGTAGGTGTTCAGCGAGGTGCAGCCGAAGGTCAGGGTCAGTCCCAGGGCCAAGGGCGAGCGCCAGGGGGAAACCCGGACCGGCGGCCCCACGGGCACCGCAACGGCATGGCGGTTCCTGCCGGTCAGGGCCAGCACCCACGGCAAGGCCGCCAGCAGGCTTACTCCCGCCCACATGCCGATCGCCACCCGCCACCCGGCAGCGTCGGCCAAGGGAACCGCCACCTGGGCCGGCACCGCGGTACCGACGCTGAGAGCCGTCACGTAGACCGCCGTCAGCAGGCCCACCCGTTCCGGAAAGTACTGCTTGACCAGGGGTGGCAGCAGGACGTTGCCAGCGCCCAGGCCGGCGAGCGCCAACACCGACCAGGCCAGGAAAATGCCGGTGCTGGGTGCCGCGAGCCGCAGCAACTGGCCGGCGGCGGCCGCCAGCATGGCTCCGATCACCAGCCGCTCCGGACTGGCCCAACGCACAGCGAAGGGCGTCAGGAACCCGAAGACGGCGAACGCGGCTGTCGGCAGCATGCCCAGCACGCCCACCGTGGCGGCAGGAAACGGAAGCTCAGCGGAAATCGTGGACACCAGGGGCGGAACCGCCGTTACGGCGCTCCGCAGGGTCAGGGCGACCAGCACGATGCCAAACAGCACCAGGACACGGCCTCGGAACAAGGGGGTAGTCACCAGCCCGAGACTACCGTCCACGGCCGCTCCCAGCCGGTTCCCAGCTTTCGGCAATATTGAACGGATAACGTTGGCCTTACGTTGACAACTGTGACAGCAGTTAGGCGGATCCGTGTTGCCGCGTTTCGCCGGCAACAGCGCCCTTGGCCCCCAACAGGTATGGAGCAATCATGGATGTCACCTTCGCAGACACGGCACGTCGTGCCCGCGCCGTGCGCACCTCCTACGCGGCCGTGGCCGGGCTCTCCCTGCTTGGCGCATTGGCCGGCTGTGCTCCGGAACCGGCGCCGGCGTCGGCCGACAACATCCAATCCGGTGCACCTGCCGTGCAGGTCACCCCTGCCACCGGGGCAGGAGGGGCAGCCGCGTCGAACGCAGGGGAAAAGTACAAGGACGGCACCTACAGCGCCGACGGGCACTACGTCTCCCCCAACGGCACGGAAACCCTGGGCGTCCAGGTCACCCTGAGCAACGACGTCGTGACGGACCTGAAGTTGACCTCGCACCCATCGAACCCCAACACGAAGAAATTCCAGGGCGAGTTCATTGGCGGCGCCCCCGCCCTGGTGGTGGGCAAGGACATCGACTCGCTGAACGTCAGCAAGGTGGCCGGGTCCTCGCTGAGCAGCGGTGGTTTCAATGACGCCCTGGCCCGGATCAAGGCAGTGGCAGCCAAGTAGCCCGGCCGTGGCCAGCTACTCCTTTGAGGCGATCGGAACGGCCTGGCAGATCGACACGCCAGTGGAGCTGTCGACGGACCTGATCGCCGCCATCACCGCCACCACCGACGACTATGACTTGTCCTACTCGCGGTTCCGCCCGGATTCCCGCGTGCGGCAGGCTGCCGGGCGGCCCGGGCTGCTGGAGTTACCTGCGTCAGCCGCCGAGCTCGGAGAGTTGTACGCCACCCTCTACCAGCTGACCGACGGACGGATGACGCCGCTGGTGGCCACGTCATTGGAGCACCTCGGCTACGACGAGGGGTACAGCCTCCGGCCCGGGCCCGGCTACCTGCCCCCTCCCGCCTGGCCCGATGTGCTCGACTGGCAGGGCCAGCGGGTGCGGACCAAGGCACCGGTGCTCCTGGATGTGGGTGCGGCGGGCAAGGGCCAACTGGTGGATCTGGTTGCCGGGGTACTGGCCGCCGCCGGGCTGCGGCAGTACACCATTGACGCCAGCGGGGATCTGCTGACGGCGGGAGAACAGTCCCTTCGTGTCGCCCTGGAACACCCCTACAACCCCGCCCAGGCCATCGGCGTGCTGGAGTTGCGGAACGGCGCCCTGTGCGCGTCCGCGGCCAACCGACGGGCCTGGGGCGAGGGCCTGCACCACGTCCTGGACGGCGCAACCGGGCGGCCCGTGGACAAGGTCGTGGCAACGTGGGTCAGCGCGGACCGCGCGATGGTCGCCGACGGTCTGGCCACTGCCCTGTTCTTTACGGACCACCAGACCCTTGGCGGTGCCTTTGACTTTTCCAGCGTACGAATGTTCTCCGACGGCCGCGCAGAGGTGTCCCCCAACTTTGAAGGAGAAGTGTTCACGTGAGGAAACGGCTGGACGGCCTGCTGGGCAGGGTCACGATGTACCGGCTGGTGCTGCTGGTGCTGGCCGGCCTGGTGCTGTATTCCGTCGTTTTGGACGTACTGGGGTGGCTGGACTTTGGTGTACCGGCGATGCTGGCGTCCCTTGCCGTGACGACCGGTGTCGGCTGGGGGGTGACAGTGGTGCTGGCACGCCTGTTCCGGACCAGGGCGCACACCGACTCAAGCCTGGTCACGGGTCTGCTGATTTACTTCCTGTTCTGGCCCACCCTGGTCCCCGTCGAGCTGGCAAGCCTGGCCCTGGCGGCAGGACTGGCGGCAGCATCGAAGTTCCTGCTGGCCGTGCGCGGCAGGCACCTCTTCAACCCGGCTGCCATCGCGGCGGTGTTGGTGGGTCTGACCGGGCTGAACGTGGCGACCTGGTGGCCTGCCACCGGCCCCATGTTCCCGGCGGTGCTGCTGGGCGTCCTGCTGGTGCTGTACCGTACCGGGAAGTTTCGTGTGGCAGCAGTTTTCCTGGCCGTGAGCACCGTGATTATCCTGGTGCAGCTTGGCACGTTCGGCACGCCCGCCGGGACCGCCCTGCGGGAGGCCCTGATTTCCCGGCCGGGGCTTTTCCTGGCCGGCTTCATGCTGACTGAGCCGTTGACCCTGCCGCCGAGGCGCTGGCAGCAACTGGGCCTGGCCGCGGTCGTGGCTGTCCTGTTCGCGGTTCCTTTTTCCGTCGGTCCGTTGTTCTCCTCGCCGGAGCTGGCCCTGGTGCTGGGCAACCTGGTGTCCTTCGTGTGCGGGCAGCGGCGCGGACTGGTGCTGAGTTTCACCGGACAGCGCGAACTGACCCCCACCAGCCGGGAGTTCCACTTTTCCACCGCTCGCCCGCTCCGCTTCCGCGCCGGGCAATACGTTGAACTCAGCCTGCCCGGCGGCAACGGCGCCGGCAGGGTTGATGCACGCGGATCGCGGCGCATCTTCAGCCTCACCTCGGACCCGCACGACGGCGGTCATCTGAGCATTGGGTTGCGGCTGGCGGAGCCTGCCAGCAGTTTCAAGCGCTCGCTGCTGCAACTGCAGCCCGGGGACACCGTGCGTGCCACCGCCGTCGCGGGTGACTTCGTCCTGCCCGACAAGGAGCACCCCGTGCTGCTGCTGGCCGGCGGTGTCGGCATAACGCCCTTCATCAGCCAATTGCGGGACCTGGCCGCCCAAAGGGCAGCTGCGGATGTGGTCCTGATCTACGCCGTGTCCACACCGCAGGAGCTTGGTTACCGGGGCGAGCTGCAGGAACTGCAGACCCGGATCCCGGAACTTCGGATCCTGGTGCTGGCCTCCGAGGACCCGGGACTCGGCACATATCTGGGCACCGGCTATCCGACGGCAAACCAGCTTCGGGACAGGGTGCCGGATCTGGTGGCACGCACCTGCTATGTGTCAGGGTCCCCCGCATTTGTGGCCGACGCCAAAGCCGCCCTTCGAGCCGCCGGTCAACGCCGGGTGCGGACGGACACGTTCCTGGGTTACTGAGTTTCCGGGCTGCTGAATTTCTGGCTACTGGGATTCTGGGCTGCTGGGATTCTGGGCTGCTGGGCGGGTTTTCTCTTCGGCGCCCCGAACCTGATAAGCTCTTTCAGTTCCCAACGGTGGCCTTACCGCCACCGCGCCCTCGTAGCTCAGGGGATAGAGCGTCTGCCTCCGGAGCAGAAGGCCGTAGGTTCGAATCCTATCGAGGGCACTTGTGCGGGAACGCAGTGAAAGCCCCTGGACCCTAGTGGTCCAGGGGCTTTTGCGTGCTGACCGCAGGCCCGGCCGCCGCCTGCTCCGTGTCGCTCGACGGGCCCCTCTCGGCAGATTCCGTCGTCGCCGACTCCTCGGCGCTGCGGGGCCCGGCGCTGCGGAGTGCGGCGCTGCGGAGCCCGGCGCTGTGGAGCCCAGCGTCGGCCGGAAAAGGGAAGCTGTTCGTGATGAACCTCATGCCTCTACGGTAGGAGGAAATGCGGACAGTCCCGGTCCGCAATTGGAGAGTAGATTTACCGGCATGCTGGAAACCTCGGCCCGGTTGCTGCAACTGCTCTCCCTGCTTCAGGTGCGCCGGGAGTGGACCGGCGCGGCGCTCGCTGAGCGGATGGGAGTCACGGAGCGTACGGTCCGCAGGGACATGGACAAGCTCCGTTCCCTGGGTTATCCCATCAATGCCTCCCCCGGAGTCGCCGGTGGCTACCAGCTGGGAGCCGGCGCGCAACTGCCTCCGCTGCTGCTGGATGACGACGAGGCCTTGGCCGTGGCGCTCGGCCTGATCACCGTCACGTCCGGACCGATTGCGGGAATCGGGGAAGCGTCCGTGCGGGCACTGGCCAAGCTTGATCAGGTGCTGCCATCCCGGCTGCGGGCCAAATTCGCCTCCCTGCGCTCGTCAGTGTCAACGATCGCCTCGCCGGGCAGTGCCGTTGATCCGCAGGTTCTGACCGCTGTGTCCGCAGCCATCGCCGAACACCGTGTCCTGTCCTTTGGCTACACCGCATGGGATGGCGCAAGCACCCACCGGCTCGCCGAACCTTACCGCCTGGTCACTGCCGGTCGTCGCTGGTATTTGGTCGCATGGGACCAGCAACGGACGGATTGGCGGACGTTCCGGGTTGACCGGTTCCAAGGCGTGCCATCCCCCCGACAGCGTTTCCCGGGCCGGCCGCTGCCCGCGGCCGACATGGCAGCCTACGTACAGCAGGCCATCACCCGGTCGCCGTACCGTTACCAGCTGGTGGTCCGGGTCCATGCGCCGGTCGCTACGGTTGCGGAGGCCTTCGGAGTCACCACCGCTGTCCTGGAACAGGACGGAACGACGGCAGGGGCCACGATTTTGCGGACCGGCTGGGACGACCTGGACACTCCCCTGGCCAATCTGGCCGCCGCCGGCTTCGACTTTGACCTTCTGGAGCCGGCCGCGCTGCGGGAGCAGGCGTTCGGCATGGCAGCGCGGCTCCTCCGGGCGGCGGCAGCACCACCAAGGGCGGGTGCTGTCCCCGTAAACTGATTCCATAATGACGTTGACTATCCAGTACCCGGCCGGACTACCCGTCTCGGAACGCCGGGAAGACCTGATGGCGGCCATCGCCGCAAACCAGGTGACCATCATCGCCGGCGAAACCGGCTCCGGAAAAACCACGCAGATCCCGAAAATGTGCCTTGAGTTGGGGCTGGCCGAGAAGGGCCTGATCGGCCACACCCAGCCTCGTCGGCTTGCCGCACGTACCGTCGCGGAGCGCATAGCCAGCGAGCTCGACGTCGAAATGGGCGCCGAAGTGGGGTTCCAGGTTCGCTTCACCGGGCACGTCGGCCCGCAAACCAAAATCAAACTGATGACCGACGGGATCCTGCTGGCCGAAATCCAGCGGGACCGGCTGCTGCGCAAGTACTCGGTGCTCATCATCGACGAGGCGCACGAACGCAGCCTGAACATCGACTTCATCCTCGGGTACCTGAAGCAGGTTTTGCCGAAAAGACCCGACCTCAAGGTCATCATCACCTCGGCCACCATCGACCCAGAACGCTTTGCCAGGCACTTTGAATCGCCGGCCGGTCCGGCTCCCATCATCGAGGTGTCCGGACGCACGTTCCCGGTGGAGATCCGCTACCGCCCGCTCAGTGCGCCCGCTTCCGGGCCGGCCGACGACGACGGGACGGGCCCGGAGGACGAACTCGAGGAAGACCGCGACCCGCTCGACGCGGTCTGCGACGCGGTGGACGAGCTGTCACTGGAGGCACCGGGCGACATCCTGATCTTCTTCTCCGGGGAGCGGGAGATCCGGGACGCCGCTGACGCGCTGCGAAGCCGCCTGCCCCGGAACCCCCGACTGCGGGACGCGGAAATCCTCCCCTTGTTCGCCAGGCTGTCCCTCGCCGAACAGCACGCTGTCTTCACGCCCGGCAAGAAGCGCCGCATCGTGTTGGCCACCAACGTGGCTGAAACCTCGTTGACGGTGCCCGGCATCAAATACGTCATCGACCCCGGCACGGCTCGAATTTCGCGCTACTCCCACCGGACCAAGGTGCAGCGCCTGCCCATCGAGCGGGTGTCCCAGGCCTCCGCAAACCAGCGCTCCGGCCGTTGTGGCCGCGTCTCGGATGGCATCTGCATCCGGTTGTATTCCGAGGACGACTTCCAGGCGCGGCGGGAGTTCACCGACCCGGAGATCCTGCGCACCAACCTGGCTGCTGTCATCCTGCAGATGACAGCCATGGGCGTGGCCCAGGGACCCAAGGACGTGGAGAAGTTCCCATTCGTTGAACCCCCGGAGTCCCGGGCCATCAATGACGGCGTCACGTTGCTGCGCGAGCTCGGCGCTGTCAGCGCGCAGGGTTCGATTACCGCCGTCGGACGCCAACTGGCCCAGCTGCCGGTCGATCCCCGGTTGGGGCGCATGATCATCGAGGCCGGCAGGCGTGGCTGCGCCCGCGAGGTGATGGTGCTGGCTGCCGCGCTGACGATCCAGGACCCGCGGGAACGTCCGCAGGCGGAAAGCGGTAAGCAGCAGCAGGCCGCCGAGAAGCACAAGCGGTTTATCGACGAAAACTCGGACTTCACCGGCTTCCTCAACCTGTGGCGGTACCTGCAGGACCAGCAGCAGGAACTTTCCTCCACGGCGTTCCGCCGGCTCTGCAAGGCCGACTTCATCAACTATCTGCGGGTGCGGGAGTGGCAGGACCTGTTCACCCAGCTGCGCCAGCTGGCCAAGCCCCTGGGTATCGCCCTTGGCGGCGAGGTCGACCCCGTGGGCAGGCACAACGACATCCACATCAGCCTGCTCAGCGGGCTGCTGAGCCACATCGGGCTGTACGACCAGCGCAAGCGCGAATATGTTGGAGCGCGCGGAACCCGCTTTGCTGTCTTCCCGGGCTCGGCCCTGTTCAAGAAGTCCCCCGACTGGGTAATGGCCGCCGAACTGGTGGAAACCTCCCGACTCTGGGCCCGCGTCGCCGCAAAGATCGACCCGCTCTGGGCCGAACAGGTGGCCCCCGACCTGGTCAAGCGCAGCTACAGCGAGCCGCACTGGTCCAAACGGATGGGCTCCGTCATGGCGTACGAGAAGGTCACCCTGTATGGCGTGCCGATCGTGGCGCAGCGCCGGATCAACTACGGCCGCATTGACCCGGAATTGAGCCGTGAGCTGTTCATTAGGCATGCCCTGGTGGAGGGTGACTGGCGCACGCAGCACAAGTTTTTTGCCCGCAACCAGGCACTGCTGGCCGAGGTCGACGAGCTGGAAACCCGCATGCGGCGCCGCGACCTGCGCGTGGATGACGAGACGCTGTTCGAGTTCTACGATGCCCGAGTTGGCCGCGATGTCGTCTCCGAGCGGCATTTCGACAAGTGGTGGAAGACCGCCCGGCAGGAGAATCCGCAGCTGTTGGATTTCGACCCGGACGTAGTGATGGCGGACGACGCTGCCCAGCTCGACGAGGCCTCGTTCCCCAAGATTTGGCAGCAGGCCGGATTCGACCTGCCGCTGACCTACGAGTTCCATCCCACCGCCCCCGGCTCGGCTCCCGATCCCCGGGACGGAGTCACCGTCCACATCCCTGTGCTGTTCCTGAACCAATTGGACGAAGCACCGTTCCGCTGGCTGATTCCGGGATTGCGCGTGGAACTGGTCACGTCGCTGATCAAGTCCCTGCCCAAGCAGATCCGCAAGAACTTCGTTCCAGCTCCGGACGTGGCCCGGGCAGCAACGGCGGCGCTGAACGCGGACTTCGACCCGTCCACCGACGCCCTGGAGCCGTCTTTGGAACTGGCGCTCCGCCGGCTCAAGGGCTTTGTGATTCCGCCGGGGTCCTGGAATTGGGATGCCGTCCCGGTGCACCTGCGCATGGGCTTCGAGGTGCTGGACCGCGCCGGAAGAATCCTCGGCGAGGGCAAGGACCTGCCCCAGCTCCAGGAGTCCCTGGCCGGTGAAACCCGCCGCGCCATCGCCGAGTCCCTGGGCGCGACCCCCAAATCAACCCGCGGATCCAACCCCGACCGCGGATCGAGCCATACCCGTGGATCGAGCTTGTCGAGATCCGACGATGCCGGCGGATCCCACCCCGACCGTGGATCGAGCCCGTCGAGATCCGACGATGCCGGCGGATCCCACCCCGACCGTGGATCGAGCCTGTCGAGATCGGACGGCGCCGGCATCCGCGAGCAGTCCGGGCTAAAGGATTGGTCCGTCGGCACGCTGGACCGCTCGATCCGGCGCCTGGTCAGTGGGCACACGGTAACCGGTTATCCCGCCTTGGTGGATGAAGGCACCAGCGTGGGGGTCCGGGTCTTCCAGACGGAAGCCCAGCAACTGGCAGCCATGCGAAAGGGCGTCATTCGGCTCCTGGTCCTGCGAATTCCTTCCCCGGATCGCTACGTACTGGAGCACCTCAGCAACAATGAAAAGCTGACCTTCAGCCAAAATCCGCACGGGAGCGTTGCATCACTGATTGCCGACTGCACCCTGGCGGCAGTGGACAAGCTCACGCCTGCCGAATTGCCCTGGAGCCAAGAGGCATTCCTGCAGCTTTACGAGGTGGTGCGGGCCGAGCTTATCGACACCGTCTTCACCGTAACGGCCATCGTGGAGCGCATCCTCTCCAGCACTCGACGGATTCGGAAGCAGCTGAAAGGGACCACCAGTCTCGCCCTCATTTCCGCCCTCAACGACATCCAGTCCCAGCTGGACCATCTGGTGTTCCCAGGTTTTGTAGCACAGACGGGCTATAACCAGTTGAGCCAGTTGCCGCGCTACCTGATGGCCGTCGAGCGGCGGCTTGAGAAGTTGCCGTCCAACGTGCAGCGGGACGGGTTGAGCATGGCGATAGTCCAGCGGCTGGAACGCGAGTACGACGACGCCGTAGCCGCCGCCGTGCCAATGGACGGCGCCCCCACCGGGCAGCTGGAGCACGTGCGCTGGATGATCGAGGAATTGCGCGTCAGCCTCTTCGCCGTCGAACTGGGAACTGCCTACAGCGTCTCCGAAAAGCGGATCCGGACGGCCCTGAACCAGGCGCTGGCCCCGGCCGCCGTCTAACCGGCCCCGGGGCGGCGTCTAACCGGCCCTGGCCGCCGTCTAACCGAACACGGGGGGCGTCTAATCGGTAGCACCAGCCGGCCCGCCGCGAACTACGCGTCCGGGAGGTGCTCCCCGTGCCCGGCCCGCCGGAGAGCCTCACGGAGCCGGTCCGCGTTGGCGTCCAATCGTGCCGGGTCGGGGTTGTTGTCAACATGGGAGAAGTTGTAGTCAGCCATGGAGTTGACCGGCCAGACGTGCAGGTGAAGGTGCTCGACCTCGAAGCCCATAACCGTCAGGCCTGCACGGGCAGAGCCAAACTCATCCACCTGCGCCTTGCCGATCGTTTGGGCAACCGCTGTCAGCTTAGCCAGCAGGTCCGTAGGGGCGTCCGTCCACCGGTCCACCTCCTGCCGGGGCACCACCAGGGTGTGTCCATCGGTCAGGGGTGCGGCGGTCAGGAAGGCAACCACGTCGTCGTCCTGCCACACAAAGCGGCCTGGGATGTCGCCGGCAATAATGCGGCTGAAGATTGAGCTCACAGCGCCTCCTGAAAAGGTTGCTTCCTGGATGTTCCGCCGGCCATATCCATCGGATACGGCCGGCGGTCTGGCATTACCCGGCGGATATGGGTCCGACAGGGCTACAGCCAATTCGTCCCTACAGTGTTGCCGTGTCCAG
The DNA here is from genome assembly GCA_025465475.1 of Micrococcaceae bacterium. Taxonomy (GTDB): domain Bacteria; phylum Actinomycetota; class Actinomycetes; order Actinomycetales; family Micrococcaceae; genus Arthrobacter_M. The sequence continues at coordinate 2,207 of JAODMR010000090.1, read as the reverse complement.
CACGAAGCGGTACTTCACGTCGCCCGCGACCATCCGGTCATAGGCCTCATTCAGCTGCGTGGCCGACACGACTTCCACCTCCGACTGCACCTGGTGCTCGGCGCAGAAGTCGAGCATCTCCTGGGTCTCGGCGATGCCACCAATCAGGGATCCGCCGTAGCTGAGTCGCTTGCGGATTAGCGGTCCGGCATTGACAGGAGGTAGGTCACCCGAGGGCAGGCCGAGCTGAACCAGGGCACCGTCCCGCTTGAGAGTGGCAAGGTAGGGGTTCAGGTCGTGATGGGCGGCAACGGTGTCGATCACCGCATTCAGCGTATTCTTTGCCGCTGACATCTGCGCCTCATCCCGGGACACCACGACGGCGTCCGCGCCGAGGTTGCGCGCGTCGCCGGCCTTGGCGGCAGAGGTGGTGAACACGGTCACTGAGGCGCCCATGGCCTTGGCCAGCTTGACGGCCATGTGTCCAAGCCCGCCGAGGCCGACGACGCCAACGGCGTCACCTGCCGTAATGCCGAGGTGGCGCAGCGGGGAATAAGTGGTGATGCCTGCGCAGAGCAGCGGCGCGGCAGCAGCCGGGTCAAGACCCACCGGCACCTTGAGCACGTAGTTCTGGTCCACGACAATGCTGCTCGCGTAACCGCCCTGGGTGATGACGCCGCCGTTTCGCTTGTCCCGGGCACCGTAGGTTCCGGTCATCCCTTTGTCGCAGTACTGCTCCAGGCCGGCCTGGCAGTTCTCGCACTCCCTGCAGGAGTCGACCATGCAGCCGACGCCGACGGAGTCGCCAACGGCAAAACTGGTGACGGCCGAACCCACCCGGGAAACCTTTCCGACAATCTCGTGGCCGGGGGTCAGCGGATAGGTGTTGCCGCCCCATTCGCCGCGGGTGGCATGGACGTCCGAGTGACACAGGCCGCAAAACTCGATGGCAATTTCAATGTCGTCCGGACCTGGCTCACGCCGGTCCAGCTTGGTCGGCTCCAGGCCGCTTGTGGGTGAAGTTGCTGCATAAGCCTTGGCTAAAGTCATTTTTCAACCCTAACCCCAGCCACCGTTCGTTCGGCCACCACGGCGCCCGTCATCCGCCAACGTTCTTCCTTCGAATCGGCCAGGCGCAGACGCTTAGGGCTGGGCTCTGGTGGCGGCGGGAAGCTCCGGATGGCTCGACCAGGCCGACCATGAACCGGGGAACAACGCGGCAGGAAAACCTGCCAGGTGCAGAGCGAGGATTTCGTGTGCCGCCGTAACTCCCGATCCGCAGTACACCGCAACGTCGGTACCGGTGCTGATACCCAGGGCGCTGAACCGTTCCCGCAGCTGCTCCGCCGGAAGGAATTTCTGGTCAGGACCGAGGTTCGCCGACGAGGGCGCGCTGACGGCGCCAGGGATGTGTCCCGCGCGTGGATCCACCGGTTCCGTTTCTCCCCGGTACCGCTCGCCGGCACGGGCATCGAGCAGGACACCATGGCGCGGCCAATCCCCTGCGGCAGAGGTGTCCACGACCGGCAGGGCGCCAAAGCTGATGGTGACGTCGCCGGGTGCTGGCTCCACAAGACCGGCCTCGACGGGGTAGCCTGCGGCGCGCCAGGCGCCGAGGCCGCCATCCAGCAGCTGCACTGATGTAACGCCGGCGTATTGGAGCAGCCACCAGAGCCGAGCCGCCGACATGTTGCCGCCGTCGTCGTACAGCACCACCGTGTCCGCGTTTCGGATTCCCCAGCGACGGGCTGCGTCCTGAAAGCTGGACTCGGAAGGTAGAGGATGGCGACCCTCCGTAGCGGCTCCGTGCCCGGCCAGCTCGCTGGGCAGATCAACGAAGACGGCGCCCGGCAGGTGTTCCAGCAGGTAATGCTCCCGTCCGTGCGGATCGCCCAACGCCCAGCGCACATCCAGGAGGACCATCCGCTCCCCTCCGTCCAACCGGGCGCGCAACTGCTCGGCGCTGACCAAGGTCTCCGGCTGTTGCTTCCCAGCGTCCTGTCCGGGCATCTGGTCTCCTTTCCTTGGACTTCCCGGGGCCACCGAATCATCCAGCCGACCCCACTCTCCGACCACTGTAACGGTGTCCATTAAGCTGAAAGGCATGGGACTAGCCGACGACTCGGGACCGCCCGCTTCCTCCTCACCAGCGGATCGGGGCACAGCGAATCGCGCTGCAGCGGATCGGGCCTGGGTGGACCAGGCGCTGGGAAGGATCGACGCCGAGT
>JAODMR010000074.1 GCA_025465475.1 Micrococcaceae bacterium | reverse complement strand
GCCGGTTGATGCCGGCAGCGTCCAGGGCATCGAGGTCATCGACCTTGATGCCGTGCACCCGTCCTATCGTCAGCACACGCGTGGTGGTGGTGTCCCAGAAAATAGTGGGGATGGTGATCTCGGCATCCCCGGCGAAGTTCGCCGCGAAACGCTCTGCGTTGCGTCCTTCCTGCAGGTAGTCCAGCTCAGCGCGCAGGGTCTGGGCGAATTCAGCGGCAATCCCCGGCAGGTCGTAGTCAGCTGCCGCCTCCCAGTGCCGGCCGAGCTGCACGGCCAGGTTTTGGAGAATCTCCAAATCCTCCTCCACCTGGGCCACGATGCCCGGTCGGCGGACCTTGACGACGACGTCGGAGCCGTCGGTCAGGGTCGCGGCATGTGCCTGCCCGATGGAGGCGGAGGCCAGGGGATTCCGGTTGAACGTGGCGAACAGCTCGGCGGTGCCCTTGCCGAGTTCCTGCCGGATCAGGTCCTCGATCACCTCGGCCGAAACGGCGGGAGCACCGTCCTGCAGCTTGGTGAGCTCGAGCTGATAGGCAGGTGGCACGAGGTCGGGCCGGGTCGAGAGGACCTGCCCCAGCTTGACGAAAACCGGCCCCAATTCCTCCAGGGCCAGCCGCACGTGTTCCGGTGGTGTCACCCAGCCCGTCGGGGACAATATCGGCTCCTTGAATGATGGCAACCACTTCTGAATGCCGCTGACGCCCAGAAGAAAGGCCATGCCGTGGCGGGACAGCGTCTCCGCCATGAAGCCGTAGCGATCGAGATGGCCACCCACGGCTAACCCCTTTCGTCAGCTGGCTCCGCATTGTCGTGCCCTGAGTCTAGACGCACCGTTGAACATCCGTTCAACATACGTTCCTGCCCCACTGGAGGCACTTTCACCTCTGAACACCCGGTCCAAACCCTTGGACGCGGAGGTCCCGGCCGGGACGGACACCAACCTGCTCATCGGGACCTGGAATGTGCGCCCGTTCGGAGGCGTCACCCCGAAATGGGCGGCAGAACCCCACGACTCCCCCCAAACGCGATTGGCTCGCCGTGGCGTCCATCGCCGAGGTATCATCCCGGTTCGACGTCATGGCCCTGCAGGAAGTCCCCCGCAAACCACAGCCTTGCGCTTCCTCCTGGCCCGGCTCGGACCAGGTTGGCGGGTTATCACCTCCGACGTCACCGAAGGTGCCCCCGGCAACGACGAACGGCTCGTCTTCACCGTCGCCCTCGGATTCCTGGCCAGTGAAGCGAGCGGCAGATTCGTCGATGTCCCGCCCGGCCAGCGCGACCTTGACTTTGAGATCCTGCTCGCGCCCGTACACCAGGGCTTGCCCGCGCTAGGCGTCGAAGTGAGTGTAGACGGACCGTTCTCCGGACAGGGAGGACACAACGGTTTCGGCGACGTCGCGCAGTTTCATGTTCCGTGCGCTGGAGGCGAGCTTCAGGATCTTCACTGCAGCGTCCTGGCTGCACCGGTTCTGAGCCATGATGGCACCGACCGCAAGGTCGATGACGGTGCGGGACTCCAGGGCCGCAACGAGGTTGTTCTTCGTTTCGGCAAGTCGGCTGATCCGCACCGCAAGACGGAGCGCTTTGGAGGCATGGCGAACGTACTCCTGGACTGAGTCGATGTCCTGCCCGTCGAAGCCATGGGATCTGGTGGAGTAGAGGTTGAGGCCCGCTTCCGCTTCACCCTCGAGGGCCAGGGGAACGGACAGGCTCGATCCCACACCCTCGTATTTTGCTACAGCTCTGAAATTGGGCCAACGGTGCTCATCGCCCATTTCCGGTACGTGGATGATGATTTGTTCGCGGATGGCTGTCAGGCACGGGCCGTCCCCCGCGTCGTACTGGGCCTCGTCCAAGCGGACAGCGCCCTGCTGGCTGCTGGCGACCGTGACTGGTTTCTTGCGCTGGATCAGCGTGATGCTGCAAAAAGCCGTCGCGGGATCGGCCAGGGTGGCAGCGGAGAACGCGGCGAGCTCGTCGAGCATGACCTTCACGTCATCGGTTTTGAGGACGAGGTCCTGCAATTGGTCGATGACATGGTGCAGCGGCAATGGATTTGATTCGGGGGCCACGACGGGCCTCTTTCCTGGTTGGTTCCCTGCAACAGCCCCTTGGACGGGAGGACACCGGAGGATAAAAAGGCCGCACGAGCGTGTAGCTGTCCTCTGAGTATGCGCCCCAGAACCCGGAATAGATAGCCGAACGGGCGCAGTGCGAGCGGGGACGATTCCGGGTCCTTGGAGATTGCAAGGGAGGTTCACCCCTCCGGGCGGCGGTGCCCCCAAGTGGGTTCAGCGCGCCCGGAGAGGGTCCCCGCGGCAGCCGGCTGCTTGACCATCGCAGTCGACCTCCTTCGAAGGCCGACCCTTTCGACGCTACCCGGGTTATCCGTCTGGGTGGCAGGATAGACGCCACTGTGTACCGTAATTCCACAGGTCGGGTCCGTTCGGGCGCCGCCCTAGCCGTCGAAGTGGTTCGGATGGCCGGTCACCAGCCAGTGAGGAGAGCGTGGAAAGGTGGGAGGTCGGGTGGTGATGCCCGACAAGGAATCGTCACAGCGCCGGCGCGAACGAAGAGCAAGCCGAAGATGATCGCAACCCCGTTCTGCCCGGACCGCCCGGAGCTGGGCAGCTGATACCCCGGATTTCCATTCTCGACCGTGCCAACGCCCGGGAAGGGTTTCCTGCTGCGGACGCCCTGAACCGGGTGCTGGAACGGGCCCAGCGGGCCGAGGAATGGGGTTACCACCGCTTCCGGGTCGCAGAGCACCACGCGGTGCCAGGGATCGCCGGTTCTGTTCCGGCCGTGCTGATGGCCGCCGTTGCTGCCCGGGCGCACTCCATCCGCGTCGGTTCCGGAGGCATCATGCTTCCCAACCACCAACCACTCGTGGTGGCCGAACAGGCGGCCACGCTGGAGGCTCTGCATCCCGCGCCGTGGACCTATCCCGGAAACCATCTGGCGGACTTGGCCGATTAGCAGACGCATCCCGGAAACGCGCGACGTCATCACCCTTGTGATGGAGTACAGCGACCGTGCCGTGCAACCCTCCCACCCGGACCAGTACATCGCCATCAACTAGCTGACCTCATAAGCGCAGGGAAGTGACTCCTCCCAGGCAGAGGTGGCGCCGTATGATCGGAGACATGCACGCAGCGGTGCACCGATCGCCCCTTGTGCGATCGTTCCGGCGATCCCTGGTCGCGGTCCTGGGTGGCGGGGTCCTCTTGGCGGTGTTGCTCGCTGCCCTCACGCCTCTGGATGGGTCGGCAGGTCCGGTGTTGCTGCTCCTGCCGGCAGTGTTCCTGGTATATGTCGGAACCGGTCTGATCGCCTGGCGGCGGCGGCCTAGCAATGCGATGGGAACCCTGATTGTTGGCGCGGGCGCCGCAATGTACCTCGGAAATCTGTGGAATACCGAGATCCCGCTTCTCGAGTCGATCGGCGCGGTGTGCTCAACGCTTCTGCTGGGTGTGGTGGTGCACCTGCTCCACGCATTCCCCTCGGGCCGTCTTCATGGACGCATCTCGGTAATCACGGTCGCAGCCGGTTATTTCGCCGCTGTGATCCTCCAGGCCCCGCAGTACCTGTTCGGCCCGCGAGGCTCGACACCGATGCTTATCGTTGCGGACCTCCCGCAGGCCGCCGCTGTTGGATTGTCCGTGCAGCGCGTGGTTGGGGCCGCCGTAATGCTCGTGACGGCCGTGCTGCTGGCGCGCCGCTGGTTCGACGCCGATCCACGGCAGCGTCGTGCACTTGGCCCTGTGTATTCGTACGGCACGCTTGTCGTGGTGTTCTTCCCGTTCAGCGCCGCCCTGCTCGAGGGGACGTTCGGCCTGCCGCCCGCGGCCCGCGGCTTCCTCCAGTTCGCTGCGCTTGGCGGAATCCCCGTCGCCTTCGCGCTCGGAATGCTCCTCGGCGGGTTCGCGAAGAGCGGGGAGATTGAGGAGCTAGGCACCTGGTTCGGGGTCTCAGGTGCCGGTCGCCAGGACGTGTCCCCTGCCCTCGCAGCGACCCTCGGGGACCCTTCGCTCCGTGTCTCCTACTGGGCGGCCGAGCGCGAAGCCTATGTGGACGCGGGCGGCCGGACGGTCCGGGACGGTCCCGACGCACCGCAGCCACCCGGGCGTGAGTCGGTTGGAATCGACATTGACGGTGCCCGAGTCGGTGCGATTACGTACGATTCGTCCCTCGTTGGGGACCCTGAGCTTGTGCAGACGGCCGGACGGGTGGTGGCGATCGCCGTCGATCGCGAACGCCTCACCGCCGAGCTGCGGGCGAGCCATTTGGCGCTGCAGCGCTCCCGTGAGCGCCTCGTCAACGCGATTGATTTGGAGCGGCGCCGAATAGCGCAGGACCTCCACGACGGCATCCAGATGCGGCTCGTGCTGCTTGCCCTGGAAGCCCAGCAGCTTGGCAGCATCCCGGGCACGGGGGCCGAGACCACGAGCCGCGCCACCGCTCTGCGCCGCGACATCGATGCCGCGGCCGCGGACCTGCGCCAACTTGTTCACAATGTCATGCCGGCCGGGCTTGTCGAGCATGGGCTGTGGGCCGCCGTCGAGGATCTTACCGACCGCATGCCCATCCCCACCCGACTAACCATGTCCCCCAAAAGCGGGGCCGGCACGCTGCCTTCCGCGGTCGAGAGCACGGCCTACTTCGTGGTCGCCGAGGCCCTCACGAACACGGTCAAGCACGCCGGTGCCGGCTCCGCCGCTGTGGAGCTGGCGTTGGACGGCGACGTGCTGCGGGTCGAGGTTTCCGACGATGGCGTGGGCACCGCCGCGCCCAACAGCGGCGCCGGGCTCCGCGGCCTTGCGGACCGTGTCGACGTCCTCGACGGGCGGGTCAGGCTCAGGAGCGAACCCGGCCAGGGAACCCACCTCACGGTGGAGCTTCCATGCGCGTGATCATAGGCGAAGATGAAGCACTCCTGCGGCGCGGGCTCCAGCTCGTGCTCGAGGACCACGGCCTGGACGTGGTCGCGGCGGTCCCTGACGCTGAGGCACTCGGGGCCGCCGTCAAAGAGCACGTCCCTGACCTCGTGGTGACGGATATCCGGATGCCCCCGACTCACACGAATGAGGGTCTCGTTGCGGCCCTGCAGATTCGCCGGGATTATCCGATGACGGCCGTTGTGGTGCTTTCCCAGCACGTTCAGCGGCGCTACGCCCGGGAACTGCTCGCCTCCCCGAATGGCCGGATCGGGTACCTCCTGAAACAGCGGATCGCCAACGTCGATGCCTTCGTGGCGGACCTACGCAGCGTTGCCGCGGGGGGCACGGCCCTGGATCCGGACATCGTGGCGGTCATGCTCGCGCGGGCACGGCAGTCGGACACCGCCGTCCAAAGCCTCACCCCGCGTCAGCAGGAGGTCCTCGCGCTCATGGCCGAGGGAAAGAGCAACTCCCGCATCGCGGCCGAACTGTTCCTCAGCGAAAAGGCCGTGGTGCAGCATACGTCCAACATCTACGACGCCCTCCGGCTCCCCCTCGACACTAACTCGCACCGGCGGGTGCTCGCTGTCATGCAATACCTCAGCCGGGATTAACCGGCCCCTCAGGCAGAAAACGAGGCCGGAAATAGTGGGACGACGACGGCCGGTGTCGACCGTCGTCATCCTGCCTGGCTCTTTGGTCAGGAGATCGGGCCCGCCACGGTGCCACTGTAGGGGGCCTGATGGGACACAATCGATGCTGATTTCTGCGCGTCAGGCAGCACCACGGTTGCGTTTTCGATCAGATATGCCTTGCCGTTGGCCCGGACCACGAAATCACCCGTGACCCGGTCCAGGGCCGCCGCGATGGTGAACCAGTAAATGGTGTGCGGGGGAACGTCCGCATCCTCCGACTGACTGAACGACCGGGAATCAGTCCAGGTATGCTGGTAGCTGAGCTTCAGGCTGTTCTCCCAGATCTTCCAGAGCGTAAGCGTCGATGTGAACTCGACCCCTACGGTTGTGGACGTCCCGACCACGTGCTCGGACTTCACGTTCATCGTCAACCGCGAATCGTAAGGGTTGGCGACCGGATCACCGTACGGCCTCGGGGAGTCTGTAATGTATTCGACTGACTTGGCGGTATAGAAGCAGTTCTGCTCGGCGTTGTCGCCCTTGCACGCGTCGTTGAGCAGCCGGGCCTGCGTGTCCTTGTCGGTGACCACCTCGGCTGCTACGTGTCCCACGTTGAACACCACCCGCCAGGGGTCGGAGTGGTCAATGGAGCTGAGGCTGCACGAGTACGGGCTGAAATCAATCTCCTTGCCCGTTACATCCGGGTCCCCGCGGAAAATTGTGCACGATGCCTTGGTGTACGGGTAGTAATAGACCGATGCGTACATCTTGATCCAAAACTCCGTCGGCTTACCCTGGTCGTAGATCCGGGCCTTCGCGGTCCCGTACGCCCCGTACTCCGTGGACCAGTGCGAATTGTCCTGGCCCAGAATGAAGTTGGTGCCGCCGCCGTTCGGAATGTCACTCGGGGCGGTGACGTGGTCGGCGTGCCAATCGCTGCCCTCGAACACGAGCCCCACCCCGTCCTTGGCGTTAATCCGGGCGTTAAGGCCCTGATAAGTCTGGGACGCTCCGACCGTCGGGCCGTCCGCGGCATAGGCTGGTTTTCCAGGGCCTTCCGCTGCGTTAGCCGGGATGGCTGCCGGAAGCGCCAACCCTGCGATAAGGGCGGCGGCTGTGAGTGAAAGTGAGCGGAACTTCATTGGTTTTCCGTATCTGTTGGTAGTTTCGGAGGTGTTCCTCCGTGCACTTCCACTGTCTCGTTTCGGGGGTGTGGAGAACCATAGACCTAAGTCCCGTCCCAAAGCTGTCTCCAACAGGACCCAGGTCTATGGTGCAGAGATAGGTCGGCGATTTGGCCCACGGTAATGAGGAGGCATGCGCAGGCGACCGGCAACGTGCTGATGTGGTGGTGCAACATGGCGTTCCGCCAGCGGGCCCGAAGGACATCAGCAGCCTCGCCCGAAGGACGTCAGCAGCCTCGTTCGTGCGCTGGGATGATACCGACCTGCAAGATGACACTGATCGGGAGGCCGGACAACACCTTGGTCATCGCCCCAACATGGTCAATTGCCTTTGTACCCGTTGCAGGGTTCGAGCGCGGGGTCCATTATTGAGGCGCGGGAGGGCCTATGCCTTGGGAAGGGTCCACCGCCAGAGGATCAGAGGACCTTCATGGACGACGTTGATTCTGTTTACCCAAACCGCAGAA
>JAODMR010000055.1 GCA_025465475.1 Micrococcaceae bacterium | reverse complement strand
GTACGGCTCATGGCTGGATCCAAAGGCCCGCCAGCTGTCGATCTCGGCGGACGAGCTTCGCTTCCTGGAATCCCTTGCGCCGTTGATCGGCAACACGCCCCGACGCGTCAAGCGATTCGTCAACATCTGCCACCTGCTGCTGTCCATGGCACCACCGCTATCCGACGACGACAGAACACTCAGCGAGCGGATGGGCACCTGCCTGATGGCGGCAATCCACGAAGGCCTCCCCTTGCTGGCGCAACACCTCGGCTCCCGTGCCACCGGTCCTGCCGCAGCCGCGGCCACCACCCTGCGCCACGCCCTGACCGGCCTGAGCGGGCCAGTGGGTCTCGAGGGACAGCAATTTGAAGTCTGGCTCAAAAAATACAACGCCCAACTGCCGGATGGCTCGCCTCACCTCGAGACCATTCCGCTGGAACGACTGACCAGTCGATGGAACATGACTCGGCGGCTGGGATTCAACGCAGGGTCCAACCAGAACAAGGCTGGACCTCCGGAAAAACAAGGGTAGGGCTACTCGGACTTGAACCGAGGACCTTAGGATTATGAGTCCCGCGCTCTAACCAGCTGAGCTATAGCCCCAAACGGTCCGGATGCCCCGCATAGGGGACAGCCCGCGACCGACTAAGCCATCCTAGTATCAGTCCGGCTATTCAGCGTGATCCTCGTAGGTTTCGCCCCGGTACAGCCCCTCAAACGTGTCCAGCGTCTTCTTGATGCCGTGTTCTTCGACCATGGCGCGGCTGACGGCTCCCATCGCCGCACGCTTCTCCTCCGGCAGCTGCAGGATGCGGGTGATCTTTTCCGCCAGGTCATCGCTGTCCATGGGCCGGAACAGGTACCCGTTTTCGCCGTCGCGCACCAGGTGCGGCAGGGCCATGGCATTCGCCAGCACCACGGGCGTGGAGGCGCTCATGGCCTCCAGGGTGACCAGGGACTGCAGTTCTGCCGTACCCGGCATGCAGAACAGGTCGGCCTGGATGTATGCCTTGCGGAGGTCTTCGTCGCTGGCGAGCCCGAAGAACTTCACCCGGTCGGACAGGCCCAGCCGCTCGGCCTGGGCCTTGAGGGCGGCCTTGACCTCGCCGCCGCCCACGATCTCGAGGTGGACGTTCAGGGACTTCGGCGTCTTGGCGACGGCGTCGATCAGCACGTCAATGTGCTTCTCCTCGGCCAACCGGCCGGCGAACAGGACCGTGGGGAACTCGTGCCGTTCAATGGTCTCCCCCTCCTGGAGTTCGTAGGCGGCCGAATCGATGCCGTTGGACAGCGGCAGAACCTTGCCCAGGAACGCGTGCCTGTGCATGGCGCTGGCGGCCAGGGGCGTGGGTGTGGTCACCACGTCGGCCCGACCCATCACCTTGCCCATGTCCTTCCATGACACCCGGCCCACAATGTCCTTGAACCACTGGGGAAAGGGCAGGAAGGGATTGAGGTTTTCCGGCATGAAGTGGTTGGTGGCGATGATGCGGATTCCGCGGCGCTGGGCCTCGTAGATCACCTGCTCACCGATCATGTAGTGGCTTTGCGCGTGCACGACGTCGGGTTGGATCCGGTCGAAGAGCAGGCTGATGTCCTTCTTGATCTCCCACGGCAGGCAGACGCGGAAGTATTCGTGTGTGGGGACCGAGTGGGAGCGCAGCCGGTGTACGGAGCCTTCCTCGCGGAACTCGGTGTAACTCTTGCCGTTGTCCGGGCGGCAGGCGAGCACGTGCACGTCGTTGCCGCGGGCGGTCATGCCCTTGGCCAGGCGGTAGCCGAACTGCGCCGCCCCGTTGACCTGGGGCGCGTAGGTGTCGGCGGCGATAAGAATGGTGAGGGGTCCGGTTCGCAGCTCCCGGCCGTTGGGGATGCGTTGGCTCTGTGTCGATGTCACGTATCACTCCTGGTGGATTCTTCCGCCGCCGGCGGCAACCGTGCTGCGCGCGCCGGGGGTCCCGACGTCGTCGTACGATGGAGGGCTTTTTAGTAAGCCTTCCTCCGTGCCTGCTGCCGCCAGCTGGTGCTGCCTGCATCAGCTGCCTCGAGCCTGGCAATCCGTCGCCGCTCCACGACGTCCGGATGGTGCCGCGACAGGGCAATGACTCCCACGATAGCAAGCAAAGCCGCCCCAGCCATGGCAATTGCGATCACGGCGGGCACGTCGGGTCGCAGTTCGCCCAGGATCGTGATGCCGATGCCGATGCCGACGATGGGGTCAATGACGGTCAGCCCCGCAATGACAAGGTCCGGCGGGCCTGAGGAGTAGGCGCTCTGCACGAACCAGGACCCGAGCCCGCCTGCCGTGGCGATGGCGATCAGGGAGTACCACTGCAGGTTCAGGAGGAACAGCCCGTTGGGATCAAAGAGTTGTTTGGAAATGATGCGCGTCAACACGGCGACGAAACCGAAAAGGACGCCCGCGCCCAGGATGTAAAAGAACGCCCGCAGCCGGTGATGCCAGAGCAGCACGCAGGATCCCAGCACTCCCACGACTCCGGCGAGCAACAGGGCCACCGTCAGTTCCTCCTCAACCGTGACGGCAGTGTTTTCGCGGACCACGTTCACCGCCAGGAGCACGAACAGGGCGCTGCCGGTCACGCAGCAGGTGATGGCCACGACCGTGCCCCGGTTCAGCCGGATGCCCTGGTCCCGCGAGTTGACGATCGTGGTGATGACCAGGGCAATGGCGCCGATCGGTTGGATGACCGTGAGCGTGCCAAGGGTCAGGGCCACCACATTCAGCGCCATCCCGGCCCCGAGCAGCAGCAGTCCGAAAATCCAGCGGGGAGTGCGCAGCAGCCGCAGGAAACTGCTGCCGCCCAGGGCAAGCCCGCCGGTGTTGGCCTGCACCGCACTGCCTTGGCGCTGCGCCCCGAAGGCCAGAAAAAACGCACCGGCCACGGCGCAGGCAACCGCGAGCCAAACCATCAGGGGTCGTCCGCGACGTCGGAGGATTCCGAACGGTCAGGCCCGCCAGGCGTTGCGGCCAGCAGGTTGCGGTGTTTGCGCAGCATGGCCCGGTAGTAGTTCCAGGCGGCAATCCAATGGCCGAGAACGCCAACCGTCAGGAAGATCCAGGCGATCACGGTGGCCGGTGTGGGTTGCGGCCCAAAGGCCGCCGCCAGCAGCAGCAGCGGCGTGCCCAGCAGGAGGGCTGCGGTGCGGACCTTGCCGACCACGCTGACGGGAAGGTCGGGGTGCCACCGGAACAGGCGGAGCGTGACAGCCATCAGGATGGCATCCGGAACGAGCAGCGCCAACAGCAGCCACCAGGGGGCAATGCCGGCGATCACCAGCGAGATGGCCACCGTGATGAGCGCCAGCCGGTCAGCCAGGGGGTCGAGAATCCGCCCCAGGCTGGTCATCTGGTTGAAGCGTCGGGCGACGTAACCGTCGATCCAGTCGGTGCCTCCCATGACGGCCAGCACCAGCACCCCAGCGGCGTAGTCCCGTTGGATCAGGACCAGCCAGACGAACAGGGGCACGCCGAGGAAGCGGATGAGGGTGAGCACGTTCGGAACGCTGAGGAGCAGGTCCCGGTCCCGGACGGGGTGTCCGGGGCGGGCACCTGCATTCAGGAATCTCATGCGGTCCCCCTTCCGGACTCAGGCCGACATCACTCTGCGGACGCCGGCCGGGGCCGCCGGAGGACGCTGCGGCGGCCCCGCCGTCGTACGCGTTGCTTACTTGCCCAACAGCTTGCGCAGGAAGACCACGAAGGCGGTGGAGGATACGGCCAGGACGGTGAGGGGAACCCAGCGTTCCTTGGCGGTCTCCGCCAGTTCCTCGGCACCAGGACGTGCGAGTTCGAACTGCTCCCGTGCCGCCTCCGTTGCTCCCGCAGCGACACTGCGGGACTCGGCAACCAGAATCTTGGCCTTCTTGCGGAAATCGGCCTGGGCCGCCAACTGCTCGCGCAGGGACAGCAGGTGCTCCCGGCGTGCTGCGGTGCGTTCCTTCAGCTGGCCCTCGGAAGGAGCGGGGCCCTGCTGGGCTGCCTTCGCTTCCTTGGCGGCCTTATTCCGCTTGGCCTTGGCAGTCTTCTCGGCCCGCTGGGCCTCAAGTTCGTTGCGGGTGACCGGCTTACGGAGCGACGACGGGTTGAATTTGCGGCCCTCGCGGAGCACACCAATGTCGGAACGGATGCCCAGCAATGCCTCTTCCGGCAGCAAGGGCATGGTCTTCTTCAACCGTTGCACGCCGATCAGGGCGGCTATCACCAGAATCACCAGGAAAAGCGCTGCCACCAGCAGAGCGGCCAGCCAGGCGGGCATGATCGTTGCCAGTCCCATGATGGCCGCCACAAGGAGCGAAATGACCATCAACGCCAGCATCAGCAGCGCCACGACCAGGAAGGCTACGGCGATGCCCAGTGCGATGCCCTTGCGCTTCAGCTCGGCCTTTGCCAGCGATATCTCGTCGTTAAGCTGTTTCGGCGCCAACCGGGACAACAACCTGACCAGACCCACCAGGGAGGAACTGCCGGCGGGCGCCCCCGCCTGGGGACCGTTTCGAACGTCTTGAGCACTACTCATCGGAACTGCCTCCATCGCTTGGGCTTGAGCACGCCTCGCGCCTTGCAAACCAAAGTGCCGACGTTTCCGGGGCACTCTTCTGACAAAATTACCATTCCTGCGCTAATACCCTGCCCGGAGAAGTCGTCCGTCATTTGCGGATTGCTTCCGGAGACGCTTTTTCCCGATCTTCCAATTCCCTGCCGCTGACTTCCGGCATGCGGGTGCGCACGAACCAGAAGGAAAGTGCCGCAAAGAGCGCGAACCCGCCGTAAACGTAGCCAAGCCCGACGGCGGCGCTAAGGATGGGGAACAGCAGCGTGACGATGAAGTTAAAGATCCAGTTCACCAGCGCGCTCAGACCCAGGCCCAGGGAGCGGATGCGGTTGGGGAAGATCTCGCCCAGCACCACCCACATAACCGGCCCCCACGTCGCCGCGAAGGAAACCACAAAGAGGTTGGCGCCCACCAGTGCGATGGCACCCCAGGGAGCGCCGAGTTCTATGTTGTCCCCGCTGCCGGTTGCCTGGGCAAAGGATATCGCCGCTGCGACGAGGCCGACGAACATCCCCAACGATCCGGAGAGCAGGAGTTTGTTCCGGCCCACCCGGTCGACAAAAAAGATGGCCACGAAGGTCAGCACGACGTTAATGACAGCGGTTATGACGGAGGTGGTGAAGGAATCTTTCTCGCTGAACCCGACCGACTGCCACAGGGTGTTGGAGTAGTAGAAAATGGCGTTGATGCCGACCAGCTGCTGCAGGGCCGCGACGGTGATACCAACCCAGAGAATGGGTTTGAGCCCGAAGGCCGGTCCGCGCAGGTCCCGGAAACTCGTCTTGTCCTCGTCCTCGAAGCTCGACCGGATCTGCTCCAGGCGGCTCTCCGGGTCACTAGCCCCGACCACCGTGCGGAGCACCGTTTTGGCTTCCGCAAACCGTCCCGCCCGAATCAGGTATTGCGGGGATTCGGGGATCCCCAGGGACAGCAGGCCGTAAACGGCTGCAGGTACGACGCCGACCAGCAGCATCCAGCGCCAGGCCGGAAGACCGGCCCACAGCTCGTCTACGGCGCCGCCGGCGGTGTTGGCCAGGAAGGCGTCCGAGAGCAGGGCCAGGAAAATGCCCATGGTGATGGCCAGCTGCTGAAGCGAACCCAGCGCGCCGCGGTACCGGGCCGGGGCCACCTCCGCGATGTAGGCAGGTGCGATGACTGACGCGACGCCGATGGCCAGGCCGCCGATGAGCCGCCAGACCATCAGGTCCCACGCGGCGAAGGCGAAGCCCGATCCGAGGGAACTGGCCACAAAGAGGGCCGCGGCCAGGATCATGACCTTCTTGCGTCCCCACCGGTCCGCCAGTTGCCCGGCAAACCAGGCACCGGCAGCGCAGCCAAGCAACGTCACGGCGACCACAAAGGCGAGCACCTGGGTGTCCAGGCCAAACTCGGAGCGGATGGCTTCATTGGCACCATTGATGACGGCCGTATCGAATCCGAACAGGAGGCCACCCAGAGCCGCAGCAATGGTGACCCCGATCACCTTCCCTTTTTTAGGGGCGGTATTTTCGGAATTCATCTTTCTCCTGTGCTCGTTCGGCCATACGATTGAAGCTCGTGCGCCTATTTGGACTTTAACCCTCCAGGGCATTTAGGCAGCAAACCCCAAGCATACTGAGGATCTATCGGCGCTGCCGTGCCGTCCCAGCCGATCAAGGATTACATTGAGCACCCACACGCATCCGGGAGATGCCCTTTCACGCCGCCAGAAGCTTGTCTACATCCTGATCCTGGGAATGCTCACCGCGCTTGGCCCTTTCACCATCGACCTGTATCTGCCCGCTTTTCCGGCCTTGGAAAGTGACCTCCACATCTCCGCCGCCGCGGTCCAGCTGACCCTGACGGCCACCACCATTGGCTTCGCGGTGGGACAGCTCGTCGTCGGACCCTTCAGCGACAAGGTGGGCCGCCGCGGACCGTTGATCCTGGCCACCGCCGTCCACGTCGCAGCCTCCCTTGGCGCGGCCCTGTCCACCGACATCACCATGTTGGGCGTGTTCCGGGTGCTGCAAGGCATCGGCGCGGCCGGAGGCGGCGTGGTGGCGATGGCCATGGTGCGTGACCTGTTCAGCGGCTACGCCCTGGTGCGGATGTTCTCCCGGATGGCCCTGGTCAACGGCATGGCCCCGATCCTCGCGCCGGTCATCGGTTCGCAGTTGCTGGGCATCATGGCCTGGCCGGGAATTTTCTGGTTCCTGGCCGCGTACGGCCTGGTGGTCCTGCTTGCCGCGATGTTCCTGATCGTGGAGACGCTTCCCTCCGAGCGCCGTTCCGGTTCCGGTTCCACGGCTGCGCAGCGCTACCGGGCGGTGTTCAGCGACCGCATCTTCGTGGGGGCGCTGGTGATCGGCGGCCTGAACTTCGGTGGCCTGTTCTCCTACCTGTCCGCTTCGCCGTTCCTGTTTCAGACGACATACGCGTTCTCGGCCCAGCAGTACGGGCTCCTGTTCGGCATCAACTCCCTCGGCGTGGTGACCGGCGTCCAGCTGGCGGCCAGGGTGATGAAACGCACCGGCCCGCAGTGGATCATCGCTGGAGCCACCCTGGTGCAGCTGCTCATGGCCGGCCTGATCATCCTGTTCGACCAGCTGCATTTCGGCCTGCCCGGGGTGATAGTGCCGCTCTGGTTCTACATCCTGGCGACCGGGTTCATGTTTCCCTCCATCCAGGTGCTCGGCCTCGCCCGGCACGGTGCCCAGGCCGGCACCGCTGCCTCGCTTTTGGGTGCCGCAACTTTCGGTTTCGCCGGCCTGGTCAGCCCCGTCGTCGGGTTGCTGGGTGTCGGCAACGCCACGCCGATGGGAGTCGTGATGGTTTCTTGCATTGCGCTCGCAGTCGTGGTGCTGTGGCTGGTGGTGCGTCCACGCACCGTACCGGCCATCTAACGTAAGAAGAAGGCGGAGGCAGGGCATGCTTCGGGTACGCCAGCAGGTGCGGGTCCTGCGTCGGATGCTTGCACGGCTGCCGCTGACGTGGGCGCTGGTGGCACTGCTCTGGCTTGTCGGAGCGGCAACGGGAAGCCTCTGGCAGGGTCCTCCGCAGCCCGTGCTCGACGTAGCCGGGTTGCAGCTGGGCCACGGGCTCCGGAACGGGTGGGCTGTGGTCAGCAGCGCCTTCTTTGGCACGTCACTGCTGGACTACGTGGCGGCCAGCATCGCCTTGTTCCTCGGCGTGGGATTGGCCGAACGCGTGCTCGGCCGGTGGGCTGCAGTAGCGGCCTTTATGACCGGAAACGTGGCAGCGGCCTTGGTGCTGACGGTTCTGATAGATCGTGGAACCGCTGACAATGACGCCTGGCTGACCTACCTGGGCGGTGGTTACGTCGTTGGCCCCTATGGCGGGGCGGCCGCGGCACTGGGAACGGCGACCGCAGCCCTCGGGGTGCTCTGGCGCCGGCGGTTGCGTACCTGGCTGCTGGCCCTCGCCCTGATGTTCCTGCTGTTCGTTGGGGTGGCGCAGACGGTGCTGCTCGCCGCCGGTGCCGTGCTCGGCGTGGCAGCCGGTTCCCTGGTTCGCCGTTTGCGCCGCCACCCGGGCGACCCGGTCCTGCACCAATCAAGCGTGCGGGAGTCCCGGTTCCTGACCGGCACCGTCGTGGGTGTTTTCGCGTTGGGACCGCTGCTGACCCAGCTGACCGGGACCTTCCTGATCGGGCCGCTGGCCGCGGTGAGCGCCCTCACCCTGCAGACCGGTCCAAACTCCGCTGACCTGGGCATGGCATGCGGGGGCGACCCGAACTGCCTTGCGCTGCAGTCGGCCGTCGGGGTAGCCAGCCCCGGAGCTGTGGTCCTCACGGTCATTCCGGTGCTGCTGCTGCTCCTGGTGGCTGAAGGACTGCGGCGGGGCCGCAGCCTGGCCCTCCGGATGGCGCTCGCCATTCATGGCTTCCTCGCCGCCGTCGCCCTCGGAACCGTGCTGCTGTACGAGCTGGAGCCGCGGGTGCGGCTGGACTCGGAGGGCGCAGGACTGCTGACCCTCTACCTGCTTCCAGCCGTCCTGGCTCCGTCCGCCATTTTTGTCCTGCTGTTGGCCAACCGGCGAAAGTTCCCAGTTCGATCCGCGAGCAACGCCTCACGGTTGCTGTCGCGCACCACGTTGGGTTTGGCCGGGGGAATCCTGCTGCTGTACCTGGCCTGCTGGTTTTCAGAGGGAAACCAGGCCGGCACGGGTGCCCGCGCCCTGCCTGGCCAGCTGCTGCACATCCTCATCCCCTTTCCGCTGCCCTTTGTAGTGCAGTTTCCGCACGGGCTGCTCAGCACCATCCTGTTCAGCTTTGGCGGGGCGGTCTGCTGGCTTGTGCTCCTGGCCCTGGTGCTGCGGAGCTTTCTCCGCTTCCGGCATTTCGGTGAGGACGCGGGCGACCCGGCCCGCGCGCGGGAGCTGCTGCACGTCGGCGGCGGCTCGCTGTCCTGGATGGCGTTGTGGCGGAACAACAGCTACTGGTTTCAGCCGGACGCCCGGGCGGCCCTGGCGTATCAGGTGCACAACGGCGTCGCCCTGACGGTGGGCGGGCCTTTCGGGGCACCGGAGGCCTACCCGGCCGCGTTGACCGGCTTCGTTCACCATTGCCGGAACCTGGGACTGGTGCCGTGCTTCTACTCCATCCCGGAGGACGTGGGCCGGAACCTGGGCGGCGGCGGGTTCCAGCGGCTGGAGGTCGCCGAGGAAACGCTGCTGATGGTGCAGGACATGTCCTTCACGGGCAAGGAGTGGCAAAACGTCCGGACCGCCATGAACAGGGCCCGGAAACTCGGCATCCGGGCCGTCTGGTCGTCCTACCCGGAGCTCGCGCCCCGGCTCCGCGCCCAGCTTGCCGAGATTTCGGAGGAATGGGTTGCCGACCAGGCGCTCCCTGAGATGGGGTTCACTTTGGGTGGGCTGGCCGAGCTGCAGGACCCGGAAGTGTTGTGCTGCCTGGCGGTGGATGACGACGGGTTGGTGCACGGGGTGACCAGCTGGCTGCCGGTGTACGACGGCGGACGCCACGAGAGCTGGACACTGGACTTCATGCGCCGCCGCAGGGATGGCTTCAAGGGTGTCATGGAATTCCTGATCGCTTCCGCCGTCACGCGGTTCCGGGAGGATGTCCAGTGGATTTCCCTCTCCGGATCACCGCTGGCCCGCCGGCCGTCCGCCGGCGGTGACCGGAACGCCCTTGAACAGGTCCTGGAGCTCCTGGCCGACGCGCTGGAACCACTGTACGGGTTCCAGTCCCTCGCCGCGTTCAAGTCCCGGTTCCAGCCGAAACACCGGACGCTGTACATGTATTACCCGGACCCGCTTGCCTTGCCCTCAATCGGCTTGGCCGTCACCAACGCCTACCTGCCCGATCTGACGCCCCGGCAGCGCACCGACCTGCTGCGGCGGCTCGTCGCCCAACCGTCAATGCCATGAGAGGGGAAGACCAGGGGATGGGATACCGCCAGCGCCCGTGGCAGGAACGGTGCGGCCGATGAACGCGCTGTGGAGCATCCGTGTCAGCTCCGGGCCCCTCTTCGCCGGCGTCATCACCGCCGCCCTCGTCCTGGTGATCGTCCTGCTGCTGCGCCGCTCCCCCCGCTGGCCGCGACGGGCAGCCGCTGGCCTGACCTTGGGCGCCCTCACCGCCCTGTTGCTGCTGTGGCTGGTGGTCGACGTCGTCAACGTGTTCCAGGTGGACTTCACGGGCGGCATGTGGGTGTGGATCACCGCCGGGACGGCCGCCGTCGGACTGGCCGTGGCCAGTTTCCGCCGCGCCCGACGGTGGCGCCGCGTTGTCGCCACCGTCGCGGTTCCGGTATTCCTGCTGGGGGCAGCCCTGGGCGTCAATGCCGAGTTCGGCCTGAACAAAACGCTGGGCTCGGTCTTCGGCGTCTCGACGGTCAAGCCGGTGACCCTCCCTGCGGTGCTGCCCTCCGGCGCGGGCACGGCCGCCGGACCACTCTGGCAATCGTGGCAGGCACCGGCAGGCATGCCGGCAGCGGGACGCACCGGCACAGCGAACATTCCCCCGACGGCGTCAAAATTCAAGGCCCGGCCGGCAGGCATTTACCTTCCCCCGGCGGCCCTGACCGCGAATCCGCCGCGGCTGCCCCTGGTCGTGATGATGATGGGCCAGCCCGGCGCGCCGGACCCTTCCTTCGTCGCTGCGGTGCTGGACCGCTACGCTACCGCGCATGCGGGACTGGGCCCCATCGTCGTCGTCGCCGACCAGCTCGGAGCCGACGAGAAGGACACGCTCTGCCTGGACAGCACGGCGTTCGGCAAAGTCGAAACATACATCAATACTGACGTGATGAAGTGGGCACAGGCCCACCTGAACGTCCTGCCCGGCCGGTCCTTTTCCACGATCGCCGGGTATTCCAACGGCGGCCAATGCGCCATCTCTTTCGGCGTGAAGCACCCGGACCTGTGGGGCAACATCCTGGACATCTCCGGGGAGGAATATCCCGGTGCCGAGCACCCGGAACAGAACCTGGCAGACGTTTTCGGCGGCGACCAGGGAGCCTACGACGCGCAAAAACCCCTCAACCTGATGGCGAAGAAAACGTTCCCGGAAACAACGGCGGTGTTCACGGCAGGCTCCGACGACACCGCCTATGTGGACACCGCGCAGAAAGTCTCCGATGCCGCCCGGGACGCGGGCATGACCGTGAGCTACTTCGAGGTCCCCAAGGGTGGGCACACGGTCGTGGCCCTGAACGGGGGCCTGGATAGAGGATTCGAGGTGCTTTTTCCCCGGTGGGGACTGGCGCAGGAGCCCGGCTGAGAAGGGCCGTTGCTAGGCTGTGCCCATGACCCGGAACAGATTGCACCGCAATGTCCGCGGACTCCTGGTGGGGTTGTTCCTCGGCGCCATGGCAGGAGCCCTTTTCGGCGGGTTCACCGGAAACCGCCTGGTGGCCGCCATCCTGGGAGCGGCGATCCTCGGGGCCGCCCTGTATCGGGTGAACCCCGGCCGGGAGTAGCCAAATCGTGCCTGTTCGGATGAGCACGTGAAGGATAAAATTCAAAGGTGTCCAAATGGCAGGACCCTGCTCCGTTACCCGCAGCCTGGCAGCGCCTCGACGACGGGATCCTGTCGCTGTGGTGGGACCGCCTCTGCGCCCAAACCAGCCATGAATCTGCCGCCCTTTACGCGGCTGGGCTCTTCACGGAGGATCGTCGGAGGCCCATCGCGCAGTGGTACAACCCGGCGCTGAACGCGGCAATGCTGGTGGCGCCGGAAACGTCCCCGGAATGGCCGGTCCAACGGTTCGGGATCTTCTATGCCCCACCGGGAGCCGGGTTTGAGCGGGTTCACTCCACGGCGCACGAGTGGCATCCCCGCTCACCGCGGCAGTCGCCCACCGAGGATGAGGCGTTCCATGCGGCGATCGCCGAGGCGGAACGGTTCCTGCAGGTGGAAATGAGCTTTGTCTGACCAGTCCGGCCTGTCTGACAAGCCCGGCCTGTCTGACGCGCCCGACCGGAAACGGGACAGGACCCCGAGCGGTCTGATCCCGCCGGGGCCCTGTTTCCTTGTGCCGCTCCCCCGGCTGGACTTGAACCAGCAACCCTTCGATTAACAGTCGAATGCTCTGCCAATTGAGCTACAGGGGAAAGAAGCAGATACCAGAATAACAAAGGATCCGGGTACTTCCGAACCAGTGCAGCGGCAGCGAAGGCGGGGCAACGAAAAAGGGTTCCCGTCCGATGGTGCACCGGACAGGAACCCTTTTTGCGTGTCGTCGCTCCCCCGGCTGGACTTGAACCAGCAACCCTTCGATTAACAGTCGAATGCTCTGCCAATTGAGCTACAGGGGAATGAAGCAGGTTCAACAATAACAGTTGTTCTGCCCCGCACGAAATCGCCGGCGGCCTAGTCCCTGCGGAGGCTGCGCCGAAGGATTTCCAGTTCCATCAGCTCCCGCTGCAGCTGCTGGTACGCGTCCGGATCCGTTGTGTGATCCATGCGTTGCAGCGCTCCCATCTTGTCCGCCTTGCGCCTGGTGATTTGCATCTCGAAGAGGCGCCGCAGGATGTCCAGGCAGTAGTTATTCAACGTTTCGGGATTGCTCGCCGGCAACGGCGTGACCGCCAGTTCCGACACCAAGGGCCGCAGCGGCTCGGCCGTTTCATCACTGATGTCCTGCAGCCATTGGGCAGGGGCGGCATCGGTCAGTCCCACAGCCCGGATCGCTTGGTGCACGGCCCGATATGCGGGGACAGCAAACTCCGCTTCGGTGAAGTGCTGCCAGTCCTCCTGGCCCAGCAGGCCGGGCTGCTGCAGGACAACTTCCAGCGCCTCGCGCTCCATCCGGGCGGCAGGGTCGCGCGGGTCCGGGCGCAGGGTCAGTGGGTCGGGGCCGTTTGGTGCGAACTGCCCGTCCGGGGCGTTCCCCTGCCCGCCGGACCCCTGTCCGCCGAAGGCCCGCCCACCCGCGTTGCGGCCGCCGGACCTGTTGCCAGCCCCGTTGCCAGTAAACCCGTTGCTGCCAGCCCCGTTCGCAGTAAATCCGTTGCCTCCGCCGCCGTTGCCGCTGCCGGTAAAACCGTTGGCGGCGGCACCGTTGCCGGTAAGACCGTTGGCGACCCCACCCGAGCGGGCGGCCTGGCTGCCCCGCTTCAGGACGCTGTTCACGGCACGGAGGACCTCGTTCGGGTCGGCGATTCCCAACCAGCCGGCCAGTTCCTGGCAGTAGCCGGTGCGGGTTGATCCGTCCCGGATGGCTGCCACCACGGGGGCCGACGCCCGGAGTGCCTGGACCCGGCCCTCCACGGTGTCGAGGTTGAACCGGTCAAGCGTCGAGCGGATCGCGAATTCGAAGAGCGGGCGGCGTCCCTGGATCAAGGCATGGACGGCGTCGTCACCGCGCCGCTGGCGCAGCTCACAGGGATCCGCTCCGGAGGGCTCGACGGCGACAAAGGTCTGGGCGACGAACTTCTGATCCAGGTCGAACGCCTTCAATGCCGCCTTCTGCCCTGCCGCGTCGCCGTCGAAGGTGAAAATCACCTCACCGCCGCTGCCGTCATCGGACAGCATGCGCCGGGCGACCTTGATGTGGTCCTCCCCAAACGCCGTGCCGCAGGTCGCGACGGCGGTATCGACGCCGGCCAAATGACAGGCCATCACGTCGGTGTAGCCCTCCACCACCACCAGCCGCCGGTCCCGGGAGATGCTGCGGCGGGCCAGGTCAATGCCGTACAGCACCTGGGATTTCTTGTAGAGCACCGTTTCAGGGGTGTTGAGGTATTTGGGTCCCTGGTCCTGGTCCAGCAGCCTGCGCGCGCCGAACCCGATCGTGTCCCCGGCGATGTCCCGGATGGGCCAAATCAGCCTGCCCCGGAACCTGTCGTACATCCGCTGCTGGTTCTGTCCGCCGCTTGAGGGGGTGGAGAACATGCCGGTGAGCCGCAGCTCCTCCTCCGTGAACCCTCTGCTGCGCAGGTGCTTCAGCAGACCGTCCCAGCCCTGTGGAGCGAAACCGACGCCAAAGTGCTCCGCCGCCTGGCGGTCGAAGCCCCGTTCGGCGAGGAATTGCCGCCCCACCGAGGCCTCCGGGGAGAGGAGCTGTTCCCGAAAGAACTCGGCAGCAATTTTGTGGGCATCCAGCAACCGCTGGCGCCTGCCGACCTCCTCGCGTCGGGGCCCGGTTCCGCCGTCCTCGTATCGCAGCTCCAGGCCGATCTTGCCGGCCAGTTTCTCCACGGACTCGCTGAAGGTGCTGTGGTCCATCTTCTGGACGAACGAGATGACATCGCCGTCTTCACCGCAACCAAAGCAGTGGTAGCGCCCGGCCTGGGGCCGGACGTGGAAGGAGGGGCTGCGCTCGTCGTGGAAGGGGCAGAGGCCCTTGAAGGAGCCGATGCCCGCCGTCTTCAGGGAGACGTAGGCGCCGACGACCTCACGGATATCGGCGCGGGCGCGGACCTCATCGATATCTTCACGTTTGATCAGGCCGGCCACGGTGCCAGTTTACTTCTCACAACAGGGTCCGATGGCTGCCGGCCAGGCGCTCGTGCAGGGCCAGGGCGGAGGCATCCGTCAAGGATGCGACCTGGTCGATGACAACCCGGAGCCGGGCTGAATCGTCGGGCGCCTCCCGCCAATCGGCGGCGAACATGGTTTCCAGATGAGTGTCACCCGTGGCGTTCAACACCGAGACCAGTTGCTGCAAGACGTCGGTTTGGCGTTGGTAGATGGGCTGCCGGTGGTCCGTGGTCATTACGAACGTAGTGGCCAGGCCCTTCATCACGGCGATTTCGGTGACCGTTTCCTCCGGCACGATGACGTTGGCGGCGTACCGGGTCAGCGGCTGCGGCCCGTAGATAGTGCGGGTGGTGTCCAGAGCGCTCTGACAGAACCGGCCGATCAGCTGGCTGGTCATGTTTTTCAGGGCGGCCATGGACGCCCTGCTCCCGTCGGCGTGCCGCACCCAGACGGGGGTCGCTTCAAGCCGTTGCAGGGCCTCGTCGATGGCGGCGGGGTCGCTGTGCGGCAGGTACCACTGCTGGGTGTAGCCGATCACCCGGTTGCGCTGGTCGGCGTTGTCCAGCCACTTGAGCTGGAAATGGCCCGCAACGATGGCGTCCTCCACGTCGTGCACGGAGTAGGACACGTCATCAGCCAGGTCCATGACCTGCGCCTCAACGCAGGAGCGTCCCACGGGGGCGCCGTCGCGCAACCAGGAGAATACGGGAAGGTCGTCACGGTAGGCGCCGAATTTGGTGGTTCGGTGGCCGTGGATGACCGGAGCTTCATCGGCGGTCCAGGGGTACTTGCAGGACGCGTCCAGGCTGGCGCGGCTGAGGTTGAGCCCAGCCGGTCCGCCGTGCGGGTCCAGGACTTTCGGTTCCAGCCTGGTCAGCAGGCGGAGCGTTTGTGCGTTGCCCTCAAAACCGCCGATGGCGTGCGCGATGTCATTCAGTGCCGACTCGCCGTTGTGACCGAAGGGCGGGTGTCCCAGGTCGTGGGCCAGGCAGGCGGTGTCCACCACGTCCGGGTCGCAGCCCAGCGCCCGGCCCAGTTCGCGGCCCACCTGCGCCACCTCCAGGCTGTGGGTCAGCCGGGTCCTGACAAAGTCGTCGGTGTCCGGTGCCACCACCTGGGTTTTAGCACCGAGCCGGCGCAGCGCCGAGGAATGCAGGACCCGGGCCCGGTCGCGTTCGAACGGTGACCGATAGCTGCTCTTCGGCGCCTCGGGAACCCAGCGCTGCACGTCCGCATCCGCATAGCCGGGGTTATGGATGCCTGCTTCGGCCGGCGGGGCGGTCCAGATGTCAGCCACCTGACACGTCCAGTTCCGCGGCGGCGATGTCAGCCTGCTGCGCTCCGTTGAGGGTGCGCTCCTTGAGCCAGCCGTCCGGCAGGGCAGTCCGCTTGGGGGTCCCGGCCCGGCCGCGCGGCCCTTCGGCATCCGCGCCCGGATACGGCGCCGTCGGGTCCAGCTGATCCAGCAACTCCCGCAGCACGGCCAGGGTCGGTACCGTGGCGAGTTTGGCGCGCAACTCCCCACCCACAACGTAGCCCTTGAAATACCAGGCCATGTGCTTCCTGATATCCCGGAGTGCCTTGTCCTCCTCGCCAAAGGTTTCAATCAGCAGCTGCGCGTGCCGATACACGCTCTCCGAGACCTCCAGCAGGCCAGGGGTGTGCCTGGCGTCGCTTCCCTCGAAGGCGGCCATCAGGTCACCAAACAGCCAGGGCCTGCCCTGGCAGCCGCGGCCGATGACGACGCCGTCGACGCCGGTTTCCCGCACCATCCGGATGGCATCTTCGGCTGACCAGATGTCCCCGTTGCCCAGCACGGGAACGTCGGGCAGGGCTTCGCGGAGCCGGGCAATGGCCGACCAGTCGGCCTGGCCGGAGTAGAACTGGGAGGCTGTCCGTCCATGCAGGGCGACGGCGGCCACCCCGCTGTCACGGGCGATCCGGCCCGCCTCCAGGTAGGTCAGGTGGTCTTCGTCGATACCCTTGCGCATCTTGATGGTCAACGGGATGCCGCCCTTGGCGGCCTCACGGACCGCCGTCTGCACGATGGCGGTGAAAAGGTCAATCTTCCAGGGCAGGGCAGCGCCGCCACCCTTGCGTGTCACCTTCGCGACCGGGCAACCGAAGTTGAGGTCGATGTGGTCGGCCCGGTCCTCGTCAACGAGCATGCGCACCGCCCGCCCGACCGTGACAGGATCGACGCCGTACAACTGCACGGAGCGGACCTTTTCGTCGTCGTCGTGGGAAATGATGCGCAGGGACTCCGGTGTGCGCTCCACCAGGGCCCGCGAGGTGACCATTTCGGCGACGTAGAGGCCGCCACCGTACTCCCGGCAGAGGCGGCGGAAAGCGGTGTTGGTGATGCCGGCCATGGGCGCGAGCACCACGGGCGTGTCAACGGTGAGGTTGCCCAGCTGCAGCGGAGGAAGCTCCAACCGGGTGGTGCTGACGGGCAGGTCTGTAACAGTCACTGTCCAATTCTCTCAAAGCCCGGCAAATCCTGCCCGGCCAGCTCCCGGCCCTCAGCCGTTCGGGCATTTTTGCGGGCTGTGCAGGATGGGTGCGGCCGGGCGCTGCCGGGGCTACAACCCGTCGTCGTCCTTCAGTCCCTGCTGCGCGCGCAGAGCCTCTTCCGAGGTTTCCGGCGGGGCCGGGTCGGTGGCGGGCGGAACGTCAGCGGAGGCGTAGTCCTGCAGCCCCACCGCCACCCGCTCACGCTCCGTGGCGTCCGCCAGGGCGTCGTCGTCCAGTTCCTCAGGCATCTTTCCGTGGCCGCTGCGCACCGGCTGCGGCAGTCCGTCACCTTCGGGCTCAATGACGTCGTCGATGCCTGCTGCGTCGGTTTCGCTGGGGGACATTGCGGCTCCTTTCATGGCGGGACGGACTCCGCCAGGGCGGCAGGCCCAGGGGGACCATCCACAACAACTAAGCATGCTTAGCCTATGCCCGTGCGGCGCCGGCGCGTCAAGCCAACCCGACTCCGCCCTTGCTCATTGTCATCTGCTCCAACGTCCCCTAAGAATGGACTATGACGGTCACGCTGAGGTCCCTGGAAACTGCCGTCCCTCCCACGGTGCTCGTGCAGCCCCAGGTGCGGGACGTTTTTGCCGCCCAACCCGGGCTGACCCGCTTAGGCGTCCGGCTGGTGAACACCTGCTTCGACTCCTCCGCCATCGACATCCGGTACACGGCGCTGGAGGAACTCACCCTGGACCAGGACACCGATGCGCCGGTCTTTTTTGATGGCCGCACCGGGCAGCTGCTCAGGCCCAGCACCAAGGTCAGGAATGAGATCTTCGCCGTGGAGGCCACCAAGCTGTTCATCGAGGCAGCATCAAAGGCCCTGGAGGCCTGCGAAGGCATCACGGCAGCTGACGTTACCCACGTCATCACCGTCTCCTGTACCGGTTTCTACAACCCCGGACCTGACTACAAGGTGGTCCGCGCGCTCGGCCTTGATCCTGCCGTGCAGCGCTACCATCTGGGGTTCATGGGCTGCTACGCCGCCTTCCCCGCCCTGCGGGCCGCCAAGGCCTTCTGCGACGCGGACCCCAACGCGGTGGTCCTGGTGGTCAGCGCCGAGCTGTGTTCGCTGCACGTGCGCAGCTCCAACAACCCGGACACCATCATGGGGTCCTCGCTGTTCGCCGACGGCGCGGCGGCCGCGATTGTGAGCGCCCGGGAGCTGCCGTCGGAGCGACCAGGCATCCGGCTGGATCACTTCGAAACGGTCCTAACACCCGTCGGAGAGGAGTCAATGGCCTGGAACATCGGCGACGAGGGCTTCGAAATGGTGCTTGGCACGTACGTTCCCCACATCATCGACGAACACATCGTCGGCGCCCTGGAGCCGCTGCTGGCGCGGGAACCGGCCGTGTACGGCAAGCCCTACCGGGACATTCAGCACTGGGCGATCCATCCCGGTGGCCGAAGCATCCTGGACAAGGTGGAGGCCAAGCTGAGCCTGACCGAGGAGCAGCTGATCCCCGCGCGGGAAACCTTGCGCAACTACGGCAACATGAGCAGCGCCACGGTGATGTTTGTGCTCAAGCACATCCTGGACCAACCCTTCGATGGCGGCGAGGAGCGGATCTGCTCCATGGCGTTTGGACCGGGCCTGACCGTGGAGACCGGACTGTTCACCAAGGTGGGGGCGTCGCTGCCGGCGAACGCCGTGAGCCTGGAGCGCGGGTCCGCCGTGGTGGTGCCGGCCTGAGGACCCCAATCCCCTTCCTGCGCGACCGGGACAGGGACGCGATCGAGGAGATGGACAAACCCGACTGCGATCCCGTCCTCCTGGACCGCACCTACCGGCAGTTTCCGCTGATCAACGCCGTAGTGGCCGGCTGGCGGCATGCCTACCGCAACCATCTGCTGCCATATCTTTCCACGTCGGGACGCACCACCCTGCTGGACGTCGGCAGTGGCGGCGGGGACGTGGCCCGGTCGTTGGTGCGTTGGGCGGGCCGGGACGGCTACGACCTGCACGTCACGGCCATCGATCCGGACGAGCGGGCTCACCGGTTTGCCACCTCACGCCAGCAGTACAACAACCTGGAATTCCGGCGCGCGCTCAGTTCCGACCTGATTGCCGAGGGCAAGAGCTACGACCTGGTGATCTCCAATCACGTGCTCCACCACCTCTCCCCCACCGACCTGGCCGGCTTGCTGCGGGATACTGAACGGCTGTGCCGGCGGGCGGCGTTCCACAGTGACATAGCCCGCAGCCCCGTGGCGTACGCCCTGTTCTCTGTGGGGACCCTGCCCTTCTTTCCTGGATCCCTGATCCGCCGCGACGGGCTGACCTCGATCCGCCGCAGCTACCGGGCCGATGAACTGCAGGCGGCAGTACCCCAGCATTGGCTGGTGCAGCGGGAACGGCCCTTCCGCAACCTGCTTACCTACCGGGCCGACGGCGGGCTTCCGGCCGGATCCTCAGGGGAGGGCCGCGGGAATGCTTGACGTCCTGATCGCCGGGGCCGGACCGGTGGGACTCTATCTGGGTGCGCTGCTGCTGCAACAGGGGCATACGGTGCAGATCCTGGAGCAGCGACCCGCGCGCAGCACCCACTCGCGGGCCATCGGCATCCATCCCCCGGCGTTGGACGCGCTGGACCTGATCGGCGTCGGCGACCTGCTGTGCGCGGAAGGCGTGCGAATCCGGCGCGGTATCGCCCGCAGTGACCGCCGGTTGGTGACCGGGCTGTCCTTTGCCTCCGCGTCGCCGCGGCATCCCTATGTGCTGGCCATTCCGCAGGTCCGCACGGAAGCATGGCTGGAGCAGCGGGTCACCGAGCTGGATCCGCAGGCACTGCGTCGCGGAGTGCGGGTACTGGGGTTGGTCGACGACGGCGCCTCGGTCCGCGTGGTCACGGACACCGGTGAGCTGCGGGCACGGATCCTGGTGGCCGCCGATGGTGCCCGCTCCACCGTGCGGAGTTCGCTGGGGGTCGGCATCCGGCAACGCAGCTACCCCGACATGTACCTGATGGGCGATTTCGCCGAAAGCACCGCCGACGGCGACGTGGCCGTCCTCTACCTGGAAACCGGCGGCATTGTGGAGTCGTTTCCCTTACCGGGCGCGATCCGGCGCTGGGTCGTTCATACCGATGCCCTGGTCGAGCAGCCCACGGCCGTGGGTTTGGCGCGGCTGCTGCGGGAGCGTACCGGCGTGGCCGTCGACCCGGACAGCAACTCCATGCTCAGCGCGTTTAACGTCCGTGCCGGCCTGGCGCGCAGGATGGTGCATGGCCGGACGGCGCTGATCGGCGACGCTGCGCATGAGATCAGTCCGATCGGTGGCCAGGGCATGAACCTGGGCTGGCTGGACGCCTGCGCGCTGGCTCCCCTTATCGGAACGGCCCTGGCAGGCGGGGCGACCGGCCGGGGACTGCTTCACTGGGAGCAGCAGCGGCTGCGGGCCGCCCGGCGGGCTGCCCGGCAGGCCGAGCTGAACATGGCGTTGGGGCGGCCCCTTCCGGCTAAGGCGCTGGGGATCCGGAACACGGTGTTGGGGACCCTGG
The DNA here is from genome assembly GCA_025465475.1 of Micrococcaceae bacterium. GTDB lineage: Bacteria > Actinomycetota > Actinomycetes > Actinomycetales > Micrococcaceae > Arthrobacter_M. The sequence continues at coordinate 41,272 of JAODMR010000055.1, read as the reverse complement.
CCGGACCGGGGCCGGCGCAGCGGCTGATCGCCAGGCGCTTCACCATGCAGTAAGACCGGTGGTGGTCTCCGGCGTCAGCCCGGCCGGTACACCACCTGCATCGGCTCCACCCGCAATGGCTCCAGCGGCAGCCGGGGCGGGTTCCCCCCGAACCCCTTGCATACGGTGATGTGCGGGTTGAACGTCCGGGCGAACATAAAATTGGTGTCCTGCGCCATGAATTCGTCGGGGTCCGGAAGGCCGCAATCGCGCAGGAAGGTACGCAGGATGGCCAGCAGCCGCTGATGCACGTCGATCAGCTCCGCCGTCGGCCGGTACTGCACCGCGAGCGTCCGGCCGTTGCGGCCGAAGCCTGCCAGTTCCACCGGCACCAGGACCGAACTGCCGGTCGGGAGCTCGGCCTCCGTGTCGGCGATGTAACGCGACAGCAGCGCCGCGTAGTCGTTGTACGGCACCCCGCTGTGCCGTTCGATGACGCCGTGGACATCGTGGACCTTGCCGAAGTGGATCAGGGTGACGTGCAGTTGCCGCTGCGGCACGAGCCGGCCACGGTGCGGCGGGAGCGCCTGCTGCAGCCGCACCAGGTGTTCCAGCCCGGCCGGGTCGGGGCGCAGCTGCGCATAGATCCGGACGTTGGCGTAACCGGAGTCGTCAGTCACTGACGACGAAGGTTTCCGCGCCCTGCACCACGGCGCGGCCGTCGGCCAGGAGGGGTTCGACGACGGTGCGCAGAGCCGCCATGGAGTCGTCGAGCTCCAGCAGGACAGGGTACTGGTGTGCGATCAGTGCCAGCAGGTCCCGAACGGCCTGCGCCGCCGTGTCCTTCTCCAGCGCCGGCTCATGCCCCAACAACACGTCGGAGGGGCTGTCCTCGCCCCCCTGGGCGTAGCTGATGGCGAAAGCCTGGATCCTGCCCTTCCGGCTGGGCTGCACGGAGTCGCCGAAGGCGCTGGCCGGCGGTTCCCTGAGGACGATGGCGCCGTGGGCCCCGGACAGGTCGTCGAGGAACAGTTTCTGCACCGACCCTGGGGAGAGCACTCCCGGGGAGTCCCACTCGTTCACGGCCGTGTAGTACCGTCCGACGACGTCCGTCAGCTCCACCGAACCGGTGGCGGCGTCCTGCACCTGGGCGGTCGCTGCCGCCTCGCTGCCGTCCCCGAACACCGGAAGCTCCAGCGCGGCGGGCCTGACCACCACGATGCGGCTGCGCTGCACGGGCCGGAGCCCTGCCGCCTCGGCGAACGCCGCCCCGGGTGTTCCGGGCTCCACCTTGGTGCGCAGCCGGGTCACGCCCGAAGGTGCTTCCTCGGCCTCACGGCGCAGCATGGTGAGCAGCGTGGCGCCAATCCCGGCGCGCCGATGGTCGCGGGCCACTTCGACGTACGCCCAGAGGCGGAGCGAGTGGAGCAGGCTTTCGTAGACAACTGCAGCTGCCACCGGGATGCCCTGGTCTTCGGCGACGATGGTCCGCCGCCAGGGTCCCGGACTGCCGGGTCCCCCGTTGGAAGAGCTCACGAGGGCGGCCCGGAACTGTGCCGCCTGGGCGGTTTCCGGGTCACCCCAGATTTCGTTCAGGGCCAGGTCGTCGCCCTCACGCCAGGGCCGGTAGGTCAGCTGGGGCATCGGTTCAGGCTCCGACCAGGCGCTCGGCCAGGTAGCCTTCCACCTTGTCCAGGGACACGCGTTCCTGGGACATGGTGTCGCGCTCGCGGATGGTGACGGCCTGGTCTTCCAGGGTGTCGAAGTCCACGGTGATGCAGAACGGCGTCCCGATCTCATCCTGGCGCCGGTAACGGCGGCCGATGGCGCCGGCGTCGTCAAAATCGATGTTCCAGGTGCGGCGCAACTGGGCCGCGAGGTCCCGCGCCTTCGGGGACAGGTCCTCATTGCGGCTCAACGGCAGCACGGCCGCCTTGACCGGGGCGAGCCGCGGGTCAAGCCGCAGCACGGTGCGCTTGTCGACGCCGCCCTTGGCGTTGGGAGCTTCGTCCTCGGTGTACGCGTCGACCAGGAAGGCCATCATGGACCGGGTCAGGCCGAAGGAGGGTTCGATGACGTAGGGGGTGAAGCGTTCCCCGGTCGCCTGGTTAAAGTAGCTCAGTTCAGTGCCGGACGCCTTGGAGTGGCTGCCCAGGTCGAAATCGGTGCGGTTGGCGATACCCATCAGCTCGCCCCATTCGGAGCCCTGGAAACCAAAACGGTATTCCACGTCGATGGTTCCGGCGGAGTAGTGCGCCCGATCCTCGGCCGGCACGTCGAACTTCCGGAGGTTGTCAGGCCGGATGCCGAGGTCCACGAACCAGTTCCAGCAGGCGTCGACCCATTCCTCAAAGTACTTGGGCGCGTCTTCGGGAGCCGTGAAGTACTCGATTTCCATCTGCTCGAACTCGCGGGTGCGGAAGATGAAGTTTCCCGGCGTGATTTCGTTGCGGAAGGCCTTACCGATCTGGCCGATGCCGAAGGGGGGCTTCTTCCGGGAGGTGGTGAGCACGTTGTTGAAGTTCACGAAGATGCCCTGCGCCGTTTCCGGGCGCATGTAGTGCAGGCCTGCTTCGTTGTCCACGGGACCCAGGAAGGTCTTCATCAGGCCGGAGAACATCTGCGGCTCGGTCCAGGAGCCGTCCTGCCCGGTTTCCGGATCCTTCACGTCTGCCAGGCCGTTTTCCGGCGGGTGGCCGTGCTTGGCGGTGTACGCCTCAATCAGGTGGTCCGCGCGGTAGCGCTTGTGCGTGTGCAGGGACTCCACGAGCGGGTCGGTGAAGGTCTCCACGTGTCCTGAGGCTTCCCAAACGGCCTTGGGCAGGATGACTGACGAATCCAGGCCCACCATGTCCTCGCGTCCGCGGACGAACGCCTGCCACCACTGGCGCTTGATGTTTTCCTTGAGTTCGACGCCCAGTGGCCCGTAGTCCCAGGCCGACCGGGATCCGCCGTAGATTTCACCGGCCTGGAAGACGAAGCCGCGGCGCTTGGCCAGGGAAATGATGGGATCCAGTGAGGATTTGTTGGCCATGACGGCGGTGTCCCTTTCTAGGAGCAGTGCGGGGCCGCTGGGTGCGGTCCGCAGGAGGTGGGCGGCTGGGCCGGCCCGTCGGGTGCTGCATCAAGCCTACCCGCAGGCCCCTCAGGCAAGGACCACGCAGGTGGGCGCCTGCAGCGGAAACTGCTGCACTGGGACGGGTCCGGGCAGGCCGGCGGAGTCCAGGGCAAAGACGCTGAGGTTGTGCGAGCGCTCGTTGGCCACGTAGAGGTGTCCGTTTGTTGCCGGGCCGGCTGCCTGGCCGGAACCGGCGCTGCGAGCGGGACCGGCGCTGCGAGCGGAACCGGCGCTGCGAGCGGGACCGGAAGCGGCGCTGGAACCGGCGGTCGGACCCGCGACGGCGAAATGGCGGGGCCAGTTCCCGCCGCAGTCCGACTCCGAAAGCAGGCGCGGCGCAAGGCCTTCGGCGAGGGTCGTGACGTCGAAGACGAGTAGCGAGTTCCGGCCGCGGACAGCGGCGTAAAGCAACCTCCCGTCGGCGGAAAGCTGCACGTGCGAGGGCTGCACCACGGCACCATCCGGAGCTGCTCCCGCTCCATCGGGTGATTTGAGCGGCACTGCAGCCCGCCAGGACCAGGCGTCCTCCCTCCGCTGGAACCAGTGCAGTCGTCCATCCAGTTCGCCCGCCACCAGCAGGTCGTGCCCGTCGTTGGGAAGCGCCACGTGCCGTGGCCCGGCACCCGGTGGAAGTTGGGCGGTTCCGATGTGGGTCAGAGTGCCGTCGTCGTTAATGCCGTACTCGTCGACACGGTCCGCCCCCAAATCGGAGACCAGTACCGTTCCTGCAGGCGTGGGCGTTACCTGGTGGGCGTGCGAGGACTCCTGCCGACCGACGTCGGGCCCGCTGCCGGGATTCCCCGTCACCTGCACCGGATCCTGCAGCTGACCATCGCGCAGCGGCAGCACGGCCACAGTGCCGGAGGAGTAGTTGGCGACCAGCAGCGTGTCGGACACCCGCACCAGATGGCACGGGTGCGCGCCGCCGGAGGACGCCGAGGACTCGGCAGCCAGGGTGTCCTGATCAAGGACGGTGGCCACCCCCTGGTCCAGTTCCTCCACCACGTACACGCGTCCGCCGTCGACGGCGACAAAGGACGGGTTCCGGATTCCTGCACTGCTGCGCAGCACACCGTCGATGGTTCCGTCGGGCGCGAGCTGCAGGATGCTGACCCCCGTTCCGCTGGGCCCGTCATCCGGCCGTTGTCCTGCGGCGGCGGGAAGAGGCAGCTCAACGGATCCTGGTTCGGTGTAGCTGCCAACAATAAGGGTCCGTTGCATGATTCCTCCGAGTGGGTGAAAGGGCGCAGGGGCGGTTGGTCGGGTGCTGGGGAAAGCCGGGCGGTGCGGCTGGTGGGACTGCTAGCGGCGGGGGAACAACAAAGCCCGTCGTGGCCAGGGCAGCGTGGCCACCACGATGGAGCCGAGGGTCAGGATGGTGCCCAGGACGGTGGCCACGGCGACGGTGGTGCCCGGCGCCGGAAACAGCAGGTCCAGGGCCAGGGAGCCGAGCAGTTGCCCGGCGATCATGCCCAGCCCGGTCAACAGCACACCCAGGCTGCGCGTGAGCACGGCACCGACCCCAATGAAGATGGCACCCATGGGACCCCCCAGGTAGTACCACCATTCCCCCGGCAGCGCGTTTCCTGCCCCGGCGATCAGTACCTTGACCAGCCAGGCGATCCAGAGCACCAGTGAGCCGGAAATGAAGTTGATCAGGGTTGCTGTGACCGGGGTGCCCAGGTGCACGGCCTGGGTGCCGTTCATCGCCTGTTGAAAGCTCATCAGGAACCCTGCCGCGAGGGGCAACAGCACCGGCAGGAGCAGGTTCAGCGGGTCTGCACCGGCGGAGAACCGCGGGGACACCGCCCACAGTACCGCGGCGATGGTGAGGACGGCGCCGATCACCCGCATCCTGCTCACTGATTTTCGACCAGCCGGGCCCAGGCCCAAACGGTCAGCCCAGAGACCGCTGACCGTTTGTCCGGTCACCGTGGCGACGGTGAACAACGCGATCCCGATGAGGGAAACGGTGACGCCCTGTGACATAACGAAGAACGCGCCGATGCCGCCGGCAAACAGGAACCAGCGCGGAAAGCGGCGTTCACGCACCGCGGGTACCACCTGCCGGAGTCCTGCCCTGGCGCGCGGCAGGATCAGGGAGATCAGGATCATCAGGACCAGGCCGCTGCTGAAGCTCACCACCGCTGCGGCCAGGCCATCGGCGAGTCGGACCCCCAAGGCTCCGTTGATGCGCCCCTGCACGGGGATCGCCAGCCCTGCAACCACTGCCAGGAGCAGGCCCAAGGGGGCGGGGATGCGGACCGGATGGTGTCCGGTGGGTGCGGCGGGCCCCGACGCCTGGGGCGTTGCGGGTGATGTTGGGGACTGCGTCATGCGTGTCTTCTTCTTCCGGCTGCCGGTGAGTGCCTCGTCCTGCGGCATGATTGCTGGTATGGCTAACGATTCCACGTCAGGGAACATTCAGAACGTTCCGATCCGCGATGACATGATACGGCTGGGTCAGCTGTTGAAGCTGGCAAGCCTGGTGGAGGACGGTGTGGAGGCAGCGGACCTCATCCGCAACGGCCTGGTGAAGGTCAATGGGGAGATTGAGGAACGCCGCGGCCGGCAGTTGCGTGCCGGCGACACGGTGACCGTCAACGGTGAAACGGTGCGGATCTCGGCCCCCTGAGGGTTACCGGTTGCGCAGCACCGTCATGGTGAGGAACTCCTTGACGTGTGCCAGTTCCTGCTGGCTGATGCCGTGGCCCACGCCGGCGTAGAGCACCTTGGTGAGGTTCGTATGGTCCCGCAGCCAGCCGTTGGTGAACTCGACGGCCTCCTGCGGAATCACCGGGTCCGCCTGGTCGCGTCCCCAGAACACCGGGACCTTCTCCGCTGCCAGTTCTTCGTCCCGGAAGAACCCGTCCCCCTCGGCCGGCACCGCAAAACCCGACAGTCCGACGACGGCGGCGTAGTCCCGGGGGCGGTGGCGGAGCAGCGAGGTGGCGGCGCACATGCCCTGCGAGAAGCCGAGCAGCACCACGCTGCTGTGCCGCGCGCGCACCGAGTCGATCCAGGCCGCGAGCGCCGTCGTCGAACTTTTGACGCTGTCCAGGGAGTAGCTGATGTCCGAGCGCAGCGGGAACCAGGCGTGCCCCGGTCCGGCCCGCTCCGGTCCCCGGACTGAAGCGACAGTAAAGTCGGGAGGCAGCATCCCGGCCAGGGAGAACAGGTCGGCTTCATCGGCGCCGTAGCCGTGCAGCAGGATCAGCAGCGGCGAGTCCGCACGCTCCTGCGGATCGCGTGACCAGAGCACCGTGGGTTCGGCGGCCGGTTCTGCGGCAGCGGATAGGGGCTCTGGGGAAGGCGCAGTCGTCATGGACCCATCCTGTCACGCTACCTGCACCCCTCGACGTGGCATCCGTGGGGTGCTGGCCTTCAGGGGGTCCGGTGGATTTGCAGCCGGTCCAGGAGCAGGATGGGCGGGTGAACGATATGTCTGCAATGAATGTGCTGCCAGTGCCCGGTCCCTTTCCGCTGAATGTCGCCGGCCGGGAATCCACCGGCGGACAACACCCCTGGCGGCGCTACGTTGCGATGGGTGATTCCTTCACTGAGGGCATCGGCGACCCGGAGCCACGCGTACCGGGCGGGCACCGCGGCTGGGCTGACCGGTTGGCCGAGGAACTTGGCCGCAGCCAGCAGGATTTCGCCTACGCCAACCTGGCCATCCGCGGTCGTCTGCTGCAGCAGATCCTGGCGGAGCAGCTGCAGCCGGCACTGGACCTGCGCCCGGACCTGATCTCCATCTCCGCCGGTGGTAATGACCTGATCCGGCCCGGCTCCGATCCGGACGCGCTGGCCGAAGCGCTCGATGAAGCGGTGGGCAGCATGGCCGCCACGGGTGCCACGGTGCTGCTCTTCAACGGTCCGGATATCCGTGACACTCCGGTGCTGGGGCTGGTCCGTGGTCGCGTGGCAATCTACAACGAGAATCTGCGCACCATTGCCGCTCGGCACGACGCCGTCATCGCCGACATGTGGTCCCTGCGGGAGCTAAAGGATCCGCAGATGTGGGCCGATGACCGGCTCCATTTCTCGCCGCTGGGGCATCACACCATCGCCATCATGGCCCTGGAGTCGTTGAATGTGCCGCACACCCTGATGCCGCTGCACCCGGAGCCGCTGCAGCACCGCACCTGGCGGGCCGCCAGGCGCGAGGACATGGTCTGGGCACGCTCCTTCTTTATGCCCTGGGTGCTGCGCCGGGTGCGGCACCGGTCCTCCGGTGACGGAATCAGCGCCAAGCGGCCGACGCCGGGACCGATTTTTGGTCCCGGCATGCCGCCCGGCGCCGCCGGGTAGGAGGGCCGCCGAAGTGGTGCTGTCAGTCGAGGAGGGCCGCAGCGGGCTGGCTCCGTCGCCTGTGCCGTCAGCGGGCTCCGACCGGTGGAAAGAGTGTCCGGCGCAGGAGGGCGGCTACGGAGTCCGTCTCGGTGAGGAACCCGTCGTGCCCGAGGGCGGACTCGATGCTGTGCACCGGAACCCGCCCGGGGAGCGCCCCGGCGAGCGTGGCGGACTGCTCCGGGTAGTACAACCTGTCACTGGTCACCGCCGCCACCAGGAACTCGACGTCGGCCGCCGGTGACAGGGCCTCCTGCAGCCCGCCGCGGTTCCGGGTCACGTCATGGCTCATCAGCGCCTCGGTGATGGCAATGTAGCTGTTCGCGTCGAACCGCCCCACCAGCTTGCGCGCCTGGTGGTCCAGGTAACTTTCCACCCGGTAGCGCTGGGCGGCTGAGCCGCCCGGCCGGCTGCGGAGCCGGTCAGCGCTCAGGGGCTGTTCCCCGTCCTGGGGCAACCGGCCGAACCGGCCATCGAGCTCCGCACCGCTGCGGTAGGTGATGTGCGCTATCCGCCGCGCCAGGCCCAGCCCTGCGGTGGGGGCCGGACCGTCGTAGTAATCACCGCCGGCAAAGTGCGGATCCTGCCGGATGGCCAGCACCTGGGCCTGGGCGAAGGCGATCTGCTCGGCGGTGCTCGCCGCGCAGGACGCCACGACGGCGCAGCGGCGGACCCGGTGGGGCAGGGTGACCGCCCACTCCAGGGCGCGCGCTCCGCCTAGTGAACCACCCAGCACGGCGTACCAACTGGAGATACCGAGCCGGTCAGCCAGCCGGGCCTCCGCGTGCACCGAATCACGCAGCGAAGTGAACGGGAACCGGGACCCCCACGGCGCCCCGTCGGGGGCGATGCTGGAGGGACCGGTGGTGCCATAACACCCGCCCAGGATGTTGACCGCGACGACGAAGTAGCGGTCTGTGTCCACGGCGCGGCCGGGACCGACCAGGCCCTCCCACCAGCCGTCCTCGGCCGTGCTGCCCCGGCTCACGTGGGTGCTGCCCGTCAGGGCGTGCTGCACCAGGACCGCATTGGAACCTTCCTGGTTGAGCGTGCCCCAGGTTTCGTAGGCCAGGGTGATGTCCGGCAGCAGCTCCCCTGTTTCGAGCCGCAGGTCGCCGATCCGGGCGTACTGGACCTCTCCGTCGGGGATCGGGCCGGGGACGGTGACAGCCGTCTCCGGAAGCCGGTTGCCCCGACGCTGGAAATCCACTCCGGCCCTCCCGGCGCCAGGGCTGTTCACGCCTCTTTCGCGGCGCGGAAGCCAGCTTCCAGGTCGGCCAGGATGTCCACAATGTTCTCCAGTCCCACGGACAGCCGCACCAGTCCGGGGGTCACTCCTGCCACCAGCCGGGCCTCCGGGCTCAGCTGGGCGTGCGTCGTCGAGGCCGGGTGGATGACCAGCGAACGCACGTCGCCCAGGTTCGCCACGTGGGAGTGCAGTTCCAGGGCGTCGACGAAGCGCTTGCCCGCCTCGATTCCGCCCTTGATGTTGAACGCAACAATGGCGCCGGTTCCCTTAGGCCCGTACTTCCGTCCCCGTTCGTACCAGGGGCTTGACGGCAGGCCGGCGTAGGCGACGGATTCGACGTTCTCGTTGCCCTCCAGCCACTGGGCCACCTTTTCGGCGTTTTGGACGTGGCGTTCCACCCGCAGGCTGAGCGTCTCGATCCCCTGGGCGATCAGGAAGGCGTTGAAGGGTGAGACGGCGGAACCGAGGTCGCGCAGCAGTTGCACCCGGGCCTTCAGGATGTAGGACAGGTTTGCGCCCAAGGCGCCGCCTTCGCCCAGGTCCCGGCCATACACCAGGCCGTTGTAACTGGGGTCAGGGGTGTTGAAGCCGGGGAACCGTTCCGGGTCCTTCGTGTAGTCGAACGTGCCGCCGTCGACGATCACGCCGGCGATGGCGGTGCCGTGGCCCCCGAGGTACTTGGTGGCCGAGTGCACCACGACATCGGCGCCCCATTCGAGCGGCCGGATCAGGTAGGGCGTGGCCAAGGTGTTGTCCACGATCAGGGGCACCCCTGCCTGGTGCGCCACTGTGCTGACACCCTCAATGTCCAGCACGTCCTGGCGGGGATTGGACACAACCTCGCCGAAGAACAATTTGGTGTTCGGCCGGACAGCCTCACGCCACTGGTCCAGGTCATCCGGATCGGCAACGAAGGTCACGTCGATGCCGAATTTTTTCAGCGTGTGGGCGAACAGGTTGTAGGTGCCGCCATACAGGCTGGGGCTGGCCACGATGTGGTCGCCGTTTTCCGCGATGTTCAGCACGGAGAAGGTTTCTGCTGCCTGGCCGCTGGAGAGAAGCAGGGCTCCGACGCCGCCCTCGAGGCTGGCGACGCGCTGCTCCACGGCATCCTGGGTGGGATTGCCGATCCGCGTGTAAATGGGCGCCAGTTCGGCCAGCGCAAACCGGTTCGCGGCGCTTTCGGCGCTGGGAAACACGAAGGAGGTGGTTTGGTAAATGGGCAGCGCCCGCGCTCCCGTGGCGGGATCGGGCTGTTGCCCGGCGTGGATCTGACGGGTTTCGAATGACCAACCGGTGCTCATGATGGCTCCTGGAACTCTGGGGCCACGAAGTTCCGCCGTCGGCAGGAAAAGCCCAGCCGGGCGGAAAGAGTCGTGTGACCCGCGCTTGCACAGAGCCAGTTGGCCCAGTGCCTGGTCTTCACCCGGGGCACCCCACCGCGGTTGGAGGGTTGCCGGCCAGCGAGCCGGGGCTTGTCGCTGGCGCTCATGACCTGTTACCAGTGTTCCCATCGAACGGAAACGGCCGCAAGAATATGACGAAAATATGACACGGCACTTTCGGGAAACGGCCTTAGGCTCGCCTAAGTCGAGGCGTGCACCACATAGTGCCAAGATAAGGGGCATGCGCATGGATCATGTCTCTTACGCCTGTGAATCTGATGGACTTTCTGCCACGACCGAGCGGATTTCTTCTGCCCTGGGTGTTGACGCGATCCGAGGTGGTGTGCACCCACGGTTTGGGACCAGGAATATGATCATTCCGCTGACAGGTCACCACTACCTGGAGGTCGTGGAGGTGCTGGACCACCCGGCGTCGGACAAGGCCCCCTTCGGGCAGGCCGTCCGCGCCCGTTCCGCCGCCGGTGGCGGCTGGATGGGCTGGTGCGTCGCCGTCGAGGACCTCGCTCCCTTCGAGGCCCGCCTGGGCCGCAGCGCGGTACCCGGCAACCGCAAGTTCCCTGATGGGCGTGAACTGATCTGGCAGCAGATTGGCATCAAGGGCCTTATCGCCGACCCCCAGGTTCCCTACCTGCTCAAATGGGAAGGCGACCCGTCCCTGCACCCGTCCCTGGCCCGGGAGAGCGAGGTCACGCTGTCCAAGCTGACCATCGCCGGTTCCGCCGAGCGGGTCAGTGAGTGGTTGGGTGAACCGGTGGAGAAGCCGCTGGAGGACGTCGACGTGGAGTGGGTTGCACCCAAGGGCACCCCCGGCATCATGAGCGTCACGTTCCAAACGGCCAAGGGACCGGTCACCCTGTAGGGATCGGCCCCGCCCGTCCATCCGCTGTTGGCCGCTCCTTATCAGCCGAACCCGAGCGCTGGTCCGGCCGTGAACGCCGCGATGTCCAGCAGCGCGTGCGCGGCGACCAGCGGCATGACCCTGCCGTAGCGCCGATAGAACCAGCAGAACACCAGGCCCATGAGGAAGTTCCCCACGAAGGGTCCGAAACCCTGGTAGAGGTGGTAGCTGCCGCGCAGCAGGGAACTGGTGAGGACGGCAGCTGGAACCGACCAGCCAAAGCGGCCGAACCGGTCGAGCAGGTAGCCGACGACGATGACCTCCTCCAGCACGGCATGCCGAATGGCCGAGAGCACCAGGACCGGCAGCGTCCACCAGTAGGCGTCCAACCCGCTGGGGATGATCTGTGTGGTGACGCCCAGCGCGCGGCCGGCCGCGTACAGCCCCAGCGACGGTATTCCGATGACGGCGGCCAGCAGCAGGGCCCGCAGGCCGTCGGCGCCGGGCCTGGTGAGGGTGAAGCCGAGTTTCCGGAACGCTGACCGTCCGGGCTCCCACAGCAGGTAGAGCACCAGGGCCACCGGTACCAGCGCAAAGACGATGCCCAGCAGCTGATACACCAGGTCAAAATATTCCCGCGTGCTCTGCTGCGTGTTCAGGGTGGAGGTGCCTTGGGCCAACGGTGCACGCGTCATCTTGTCCAGGAGCTGCACCACCGAGTAGACGGCTGACTGGCCCAGGGATAGACCCAGCACAAGAAGGACCTCGGCGCGCAGCCGGGACCGCCCGGAACCGACGAGCGACACGCCTGCGGGCGAAGGAACTGGCAAACTCATGCCTCCATCTTGCCTGTGATTCCTGCAGGTCCGCGGGCAGCCGCGAATTCCGGGCACCGGACCGAAACAGGCGGGCGGCCGGGGATAGGCTGGATGAACCGAACCCAGGGAGGAAGCCCCCGCATGAGCGCAGCAGCACAGGAAGTGCTCAACCACCAGCCCGCCAAGAGCGAAAGCACCGTGACGGTGGTGCTCGCCTTCGCCATGAACCTGGTCATCGCCGTGGCCAAGACTGTTGCCGCCCTGCTGACCGGGTCGGCCTCAATGGTGGCCGAGGCGGCACACTCGTGGGCGGACGCCGGCAACGAGGTGTTCCTGCTCGTGGCGGACCGGCGTTCCCGCAAAGGCCGGGATGAAACCCATCCCATGGGCTATGGACGGGAAGCATATGTCTGGTCCATGATCGCTGCCTTTGGTCTTTTCACCGCCGGCGCGGTGGTGTCGATCTGGCACGGTGTGCAGGAGCTTCTGGATCCGGAACCGGCTGCCGATTATGGCATCGCCTATCTGGTGCTGGCCGTCGCATTTGTGCTCGAAGGGGTTTCCTTCACCCAGGCGTGGCGCCAGGCGCACCGGACGGCCAAGCGGCTGGATCGCAGCGTGCTGGGCCACATCGTTCGAAGTTCCAACCCGACGTTGCGTGCCGTCTTCGCCGAGGATGCCGCGGCCCTCATCGGCCTGGCCATCGCCTTCCTGGGCGTGCTGGCGCACCAGTTGACCGGAAGCCCCATCCCGGACGCTGTCGGTTCCATCCTGGTGGGGCTGCTGCTCGGCGTCGTGGCGGTGATCCTCATCGACCGGAACAGACGGTTCCTGGTGGGCGAGTCGGTCAGTGCCGACGTGGAGCGGGCCGCCGTCGGGATGCTGCTGGAACACCCGGAAGTGGCCCGGGTGACGTACGTCCACCTGGAGTTCGTCGGCCCCGAACGGCTCTATCTGGTCGCAGCCGTCGACATCCGCGGCGAGTACACGGAATCCCACGTGGCTGCCGACCTGCGCCGGGTGGAACGGGAGCTTGAGCAGAACCCCCTGATCGAAGAGGCCGTCCTGACCCTGGCCACTCCCGACGAAGCCGCCCTGGTCCCGTAACGGGCCTGGCGGGCGATCCCATAAGTGGGCGTAGCCCGGGCAGCGTGCGCCCTCAGGCGTCAGATTACCTGCTCGCCCCGGCGCCAGACGGCAGACGTGAGCGGCATCCCCGGTCGGTAGGCCAGGTGGGCGGCCGACGGCGCAGCGAGCAGCTGCAGGTCCGCGCGATGCCCCACCTGAAGGGAGCCGACCGCCCGGAGGCCGTCCTGGTCCTGCCCGGTGTCCAAGCCCAAAGCGAGCGCTCCCCCATAGGTGGCAGCCCGGACCGCTTCCATCACGCTCAGCCCCATTTGCAGCACGGCCGTGGCGACACAGAATCCCATCGAGGACGTGTAGGAGGTGCCGGGGTTACAGTTCGACGCCAGCGCGAGCGGCACACCGGCGTCCAGCAGCTGCCTGGCCGGCGGGAACGGCTGACGGGTCGACAAATCACAGGCCGGCAGGCACGTGGCCACCGTCCCCGGGCGACCTGTACCCGTGGCAGCGTCCCACCCGGACCAACTGCCGACCAGGGCCTTGACGTCCCGGTCGTCCAGATAGTTGACGTGGTCCACGCTGGCGGCACCGAACTCAACGGCTAATTGGACGCCGGCGCCCGGGCCCAACTGGTTGCCGTGCACCCTCAGTCCAAGACCGGCGGCCTTGCCTGCCTGCAGCACCCGCCTGGACTGTTCCGGCGAGAAGGCGCCCTGCTCGCAGAACACGTCCAGCCACTGGACCCGATCGCGAACGGCACGGAGCATCGGACCGCAGACCAGGTCGACATACTCGTCGGGATCCATGTCCACGGGCACCAGGTGGGCTCCCAGGAAGGTCACCTGGTCCACCTGCTCAGCGGCGAGGCGGGCGCTGCGGGCTTCCTGTCCCACATCGAGCCCATAACCGGTTTTGGTTTCCAGGCAGGTCGTGCCGCCGGCGACGGCTTCCGCGATGCGGGCAGCCAGCAGCCGGCGCAGCTCGTCGTCGTCGGCTTCCCGCGTGGCCCGCACCGTCTCGGCGATGCCGCCTGCCTGATAGGGCTGACCGGCCATCCGGGCTTCGAATTCCGCTGAGCGGTCCCCGGCAAAGACCAGATGGGTGTGCGAATCCACCCACCCGGGCAGCGCTGCCCGGTTCCCGGCGTCGAACATCGCGTCGGCGGCCGGGGCGTCCCGGGCCGGACCCAGCCACGCGATCCGTTCACCGTCGAGGACGATCGCGGCCCGGTGCAGGACCCGTTGGTCCAGGTCCTGGGTCGTCAGTTCGGCGATGTTGGTGATCAGCAGGCTCATAGGTCCAGCCTAGGGTTGCTGCTGCGACTACTGCTGGATGGCGGAGCGCGCCGTAACGAACGCGGCCACGCAGGTTTCGACGTCGTCGCTGCTGTGGGCTGCCGAGAGCTGGACCCGGATCCGCGCCGCGCCGCGGGGCACCACCGGGTAGCTGAAGGCGGTGACATAGACGCCGTGGGTGAGCATCTGGTCAGCAACGCGGGCAGCAGCCGCCGCGTCCCCAAACATCACCGGGACGATGGCGTGCTCGCCGGGAAGCAGGTCAAAGCCCTCCTCACTCATGCGGCGGCGGAAGTGCGCGGCGTTCTCGAACAGCCGGGCGCGCAGCTCGGCGGACTGTTCCACCAGGTCCAGGGCACGCAGCGTCGCGGCCACGATGGCCGGTGCCAGGGAATTGGAGAACAGGTAGGGGCGGGCCCGCTGGCGTAGCAACGCAACGACCTCGGCCCGTCCGGACACGTAGCCGCCCGAGGCGCCCCCCAGGGCTTTGCCGAAGGTTCCCGTGTACAGGTCGACCCGAGCGGACACGCCCGCGTGTTCCGGCGTTCCGGCACCGGTGTCGCCCATGAAGCCGACGGCGTGGGAGTCGTCGACCATGACCAGCGCGTCATAACGGTCGGCCAGGTCGCAGATGTCCTGCAGGGGCGCCAAATAGCCGTCCATGGAGAAGACGCCGTCGGTGACGATGATGCGGCGGCGTGCTCCGGCGCCCTCGTTGAGCGCGGCCGTGGCTTGGAGCTTGGCCTCAAGGTCAGCCATGTCCCGGTTCGCGTAGCGGAAGCGGGATGCCTTGCTCAGACGGATGCCGTCAATGATCGAGGCGTGGTTCAGGGCGTCGGAGATGATGGCGTCACGTGCGTCGAACAGGGACTCGAACACTCCCCCGTTGGCGTCGAAGCAGGACGAAAACAGGATGGTGTCCTCCGTGCCCAGGAATCGGGAGACGCGGGCCTCCAGTTCCAGGTGAAGGTCCTGGGTTCCGCAAATGAAGCGGACGGAGGCCATGCCGAATCCCCGCTCGTCCAGGGCGGCCTTGGCGGCGGTGATGAGGTCGGGGTGGTCCGCCAGGCCCAGGTAGTTGTTGGCGCAGAAATTCAGCACCCGGGCACCGTCGCCGCCCAGGGCGCCGGCGGTGATGTGGTTGGACTGCGGGGAGGAGATCCGCCGCTCGGTCTTGAACAGGCCGGCGTTACGGATTTCGGTCAGTTCGGCAGCGAGCTGGTCTTTCACAGAGGTGTACATGGTGCTCCTGGGAAGGCGGGTGGGCTAGACGGCGGTCCAGTCGAGGACGATTTTCCCTGCGGTTCCGGCCCGGGCGGCATCAAAGGCCTGCTCCCAGTCGGCGGCCGGAAGGGTCTGTGTCACAACGGAGGAGATGTGCTGCCGCAGCACCGGGTTGGACTGCAGCATAGCGCTCATGGCGTACCAGGTTTCAAACATCTCCCGGCCGTAAATGCCTTTCAGCGTGAGCATGTGCGTGACGACTTTTCCCCAGTTGATCTCGATGGGCTGGCTGGGCAGGCCCAGCATCGCGATGCGTCCACCGGAGTTCATGTTGTCGATCATCTCCGGCAGCGCGGAGGCGTGTCCGGACATTTCCAGGCCGATGTCGAAGCCTTCCCGCATGCCCAGGGCTTGCTGTGCGTCCCGGATCCGGGTGGTGGAGACGTCGATGGCGAGGTCCACTCCCATGCCGCGTGCCAGTTCCAGCCGGGGGGCGGACACGTCGGTGATGGCGATCTTTCGGGCCCCGGCGTGGCGGGCGACGGCGATGGCCATGAGTCCGATGGGACCGGCGCCGGTGATCAGCACGTCTTCACCGACCAGCGGAAAGCTGAGCGCGGTGTGCACGGCGTTGCCGAAGGGATCGAAGATCGCCCCGAGTTGGGGGGTGACGGAGGGGTCGGTGTGCACCCAGACGTTGGTTTCCGGAAGCACCAGGTATTCGGCGAACGCACCGTCTCGCTGCACTCCGACGGACTCGGTGCGGATGCACATCTGCCGGCGGCCGGCACGGCAGTTGCGGCAGATTCCGCAGACCACATGGCCTTCGCCGGAGACGCGGTCACCTGGGCGGACGTCACGGACCTCCACACCCACCTGCACCACTTCACCGTAAAACTCGTGCCCGGCGATGAGCGGTGCGTCAATGTTGGCCGCTGCCCAAGAGTCCCACGATTGGATGTGCAGGTCCGTGCCACAGATGCCGGTGGCCAGGACCCGGATCTTCACCTCGTGCGCCGCCGGCTCGGGCTCGGGACGTTCCACCAGTTCAAACCCGGCATGGGCCCCTGACTTATACAGCGCCTTCATGAACGTCCTTCCGAGCGGCAGTGTCTTCTGCTCCCATTACAGACCCCGGAACGGTTTAGCACAATCGACAATAACTGCAGGGACGGTTTAGCGTTGCTGTTGCTTCCGCTTCTAGGATGAGGGCATGGAAGTACATCAGTTGCAGATGTTGCGGGAACTGGGCGAGCTGGGAAGCGTCAAGGCCGTGGCGGAGACGTTGATGGTGACGCCCTCGGCGGTGTCCCAACAGCTCGCCCTGCTGCAGAAGAGCGTTGACGCACCGCTGACCCGAAAATCGGGCCGCAATTTGGTGCTCACGGACGCGGGCCGGGTGCTGGCCGAGGCGGCAGCTGCGGTGGTCAGCGCGATGGCCGACGCGCGGGCGGCCATCGGCACCTATCAGGAAACCTCCACCGCTCCGGTGACCATCAGCGGTTTCCACAGCGCGGGCCAGGCCCTGTTCGGGCCGCTGATCCGGCAGCTGGACGCGCCCGGCGCCCCGGAAGTCCTGCTCTCCGACGAGGACGTGGCGCAGCAGGATTTTCCGGCCCTGACCGCGCGGTATGACCTGGTCCTGGCCCACCGCCTGGACCACAGCCCAACCTGGCCCGCGGGCCGGGTGAGCGTGTTGCCCCTGGCCCATGAACCGCTGGATGTGGCCATGGCTGCCACCCATCCCCTGGCTGGCCGGGAAAGCCTGGGGGTGGAGGACGTGGCGGACCAGACGTGGGTGACCAGCCGGGCCGGATATTCCCCGGCGGACGTCCTGTCAGCCGTCGGGGCGCTGGCCAGCAGGCCCGTCACCGTGGCGCACCGCATCAACGACTATTCAACTGTCGCTGCCCTGGTGGCGACCGGGACCGTCGTCGGGCTCCTGCCGCGCTACACGGCGCGGCCGGTGCTGAACCCGGCCATCACGCTGCGCCCCCTGCACGGCGTAAGCACCAGCCGTCGGATCGACATCCTGGCCCGGCCCGAAAACCTTAAGCGCAAGTCGGTGCTGCTGGTGTGTGACGCCCTGCAGGCCGCCATGGCCGAGCTTCGGCAGGCGGCCTGAGGGGCGAAGCCGTCAGGCGCTGACGCCCAGGGTCTGCAGGATCAGTTCGCGGACGCGGCCGGCGTCGGCCTGTCCCTTGGTGACCTTCATGACGCCGCCGACGATGGCGCCCACGGCCTGGACCTTGCCGCCGCGGATCTTGTCGGCGACGTCCGGCTGCGCGGCCAGGGCCTGGTCGATCGCTGCCTGCAGTGCGCCGTCGTCGGACACGACCGCCAGGCCGCGCTTGTCCACGACCTCAGTGGGAGTGCCTTCACCGGCCAACACGCCGTCCAGGACCTCCCGGGCCAGCTTGTCGTTGATCTTGCCCTCGCGGATCAGCGAGTCCAGCTCAACGACGACGGCGGGCGTCACGCCCAGCGCTGCGGGGTCGACGTCGGCCAGCTTGGCGCGGCGGGCGATCTCGCCCATCCACCACTTGCGGGCGACGGAGGCGGAGGCCCCGGCGGCGACGGTTTCCTCGATTTCGTCCATCAGTCCGGCGTTGACGACATCGCGGAACTCCAGGTCGCTGTAGCCCCAGGCTTCCTTGAGACGCTTGCGGCGTTCGGCAGGGGGTTCGGGCAGCCGGGCGCGCAGGGATTCCACCCACTCGTAGGAGGCGGTGATGGGCACCAGGTCCGGCTCGGGGAAGTAGCGGTAGTCGTCAGCGTCCGACTTGGGCCGGCCGGAGGTGGTGGACTTGGTGTCCTCGTGCCAGTGCCGGGTCTCCTGAACGATGGTTCCGCCGCCGTCCAGGACGGCCGCGTGGCGCTGGATTTCGTGCCGCACGGCATGCTCCACGGCGCGCAGGGAGTTGACGTTCTTGGTCTCCGAGCGGGTGCCGAACTTTTCCCGCCCGTAAGGGCGCAGCGAGACGTTGGCGTCGCAGCGGACGTTTCCGCGCTCCATCTTGGCGTCGGAAACACCAAGGTTCTTCACGACTTCGCGGACGGCCGCGACGTACGCCTTGGCCAGTTCCGGAGCCCGCGCGCCTGCACCCTCGATGGGCTTGGTGACGATCTCCACCAGCGGGACGCCGGCGCGGTTGTAGTCAACCAGGGAGAAGTCCGCGCCCTGGATGCGGCCGGTGGCGCCACCCATATGGGTGAGCTTTCCGGCGTCCTCTTCCATGTGCGCCCGCTCGATTTCGACCCGGAAGACGGTGCCATCCTCCAGTTCCACGTCCAGGTACCCGTCGTGGGCAATGGGCTCGTCGTACTGGGAGGTCTGGAAGTTCTTGGGGGTGTCCGGGTAGAAGTAGTTCTTCCGGGCGAAGCGGCAGTACTCGGCGATGGTGCAGTTCAGGGCCAGGCCGATCAGGATGGAAGACTCCACCGCCGCCTTGTTCACCACGGGCAGGACGCCGGGCAGTCCCAGATCCACCTCGTTGACGTTGGTGTTCGGCTCGTCACCGAAGACGTTGGGCGCGGAGGAGAACATTTTGGTGGCTGTGTTCAGTTCGACGTGGACCTCGAACCCGAGGACCGGGTCAAACTTTTCGATGGCCTCGTCGAAGCTCAGGGTTGCATCCATGGTTACTTTGCCTCCTTGGTTCCGGCCAGTCCTGCTGCGGCTCCGGCAAGTTCGGGCGCCTGGTCCAGCAGCGGGCCACCCCATGATTGTTCAAGCAGCGATTCGAGCACGGCGCCGACGCGGTACAGCCGGGCGTCCTCGCGGGCGGGAGCCAGCAGCTGGATGCCGACCGGCAGTCCGTCCTCATCGGCCAGGCCACCGGGCAGCGAGAGCCCGGGCACGCCGGCCAGATTGGCGGGAATGGTGGCGACGTCGTTGAGGTACATGGCCAGCGGGTCGTCCAGCTTCTCGCCGAGCTTGAACGCCGTCGTCGGCGCCGTCGGGGAGATCAGCACGTCTGTCTGGCTGAACGCCGCGTTGAAGTCCTGCTGAATGAGCGTGCGGACCTTCTGCGCCGAACCGTAATAGGCGTCATAGTAGCCGGCCGAGAGGGCGTAGGTGCCCAGGATGATCCGGCGCTTGACCTCGTCGCCGAAACCGGCGGCCCGGGTGGCACCCATGACTCGTTCGATGGTCATGGGACCGTCACCGGGGAGGGTGCGCAGGCCGAACCTGACGCCGTCGAACTTCGCGAGGTTGGAAGACGCCTCGGAGGGCATGATCAGGTAGTAGGCACCGAGTGCGTACTGGAAGTTGGGGCAGGAGACCTCCACGATCTCGGCGCCGGCCTGCTTGAGGAGTTCCAGTGATTCGTTGAAGCGGTTCTCGACGCCGGCCTGGTAGCCCTCGCCGTGCAGCTCACGGATGATCCCGATCTTCATGCCCGACACGTTGCCCAGCCGGGCCGCGGCAACCAGGCCCGTGGAGGGGTCGGTGAGGGAGGTGGAGTCGAACGGGTCGTGGCCGCCAATGACTTCCTGCAGCAGCGCCGAGTCCAGCACGGTGCGCGACACGGGGCCGATCTGGTCCAGCGAGGACGCCATGGCGATGGCTCCGTAGCGGGAAACGGCGCCGTAGGTGGGCTTGACGCCCACCGTTCCGGTCACCGCGCCGGGCTGCCGGATGGATCCACCGGTGTCGGTGCCGAGGGCCAACGGGGCCTCGAACGCGGCGACGGCGGCCGCGGACCCACCACCGGAACCACCGGGAATCCGGTCCAGGTCCCAGGGGTTGCGGGTGGGGCCGAAGGCGGAGTGTTCGGTGGAGGACCCCATGGCGAACTCGTCGAGGTTGGTCTTGCCCAGGATCGGCATCCGGGCCTCGCGCAGCTTTCGGACCACTGTCGCGTCATAGGGGCTGTGCCAGCCGTCCAGGATCCTGGAACCGGCGGTGGTGGGCTGCCCGATCGTGACGATCAGGTCCTTGACGGCGATGGGGACGCCTGCCAGTTCGTGCAGGTCCTCCCCGTGGGCGCGCCGGGCGTCGACGTCGGCAGCGACGGAGAGGGCCTCGTCGGTGTTGATGTGCAGGAACGCGTTGAGCGCGCCGTCCACGGCCGCGATGCGGTCCAGGTGGGCCTGGGTGACCTCGACGGCGGATATTTCCTTCGCGGCCAGGCGGGTTGCCAGGTTGGCTGCGCTGCTGCGGATCAGTTCAGAATTTGTCATGGCTTAGTCCTCTTCCAGAATGGCGGGAACCCGGAAGCGGCCGGACTGGGCGTCGGGGGCGCCGGAAAGGGCCTGCTCCTGGCTCAGCACGTGTCCGACGACGTCCTCGCGGAGCACGTTGCTCAGCGGAATCGGATGGGAGGTGGCCGGAACATCCGCCCCTGCCGCCTCGCTGACGCTCTTCACGGCGTCGACGATGACGGCCAATTCCCCGGCCATCCGGTCCAATTCGTCCCCGGTCATCTCGATGTGGGCGAGCCGCGCCAAATGCGCCACGTCATCCCGGTTGATCGCAGCCATGGATCTCCCCTGCAAGAAGTTAATGTTTCCCGTCCAGTCTAATTGCTCCCCCGCTAACCCCCGTCCCGCCGGTCGAGCCCCCCGTTGGTCGAGCCCGTCGTTGGTCGAGCCTGTCGAGACCCCACCCCCGATGGTCGAGCCCGTCGAGACCCTGCCCCGCTGGTCGAGCTTGTCGAGACCCACGCCCGTTGGTCGAGCTTGTCGAGACCACCGGGACTGATCTCGACAAGGTCGATCAACGACCCAAGCGGCCGTGCAGATCTCGACACTCGGCCGTACGGGGATCTCGACAGGCTCGATCAACGACTCAAGCAGCGTCCGCGACCGAGCGCTGGCCGAGCCTGTCGAGACCACCGGGACTGATCTCGACAAGGCCGATCAACAACCCAAGCGGCCGTGCAGATCTCGACACTCGGCCGTACTCGGATCCCGACAAGCTCGATCAACGACTCAAGCAGCGTCCGCGACCGAGCGCTGGTCGAGCTTGTCGAGACCACCCGAACTGATCTCGACAAGGTCGATCAACAACCCTAGCGGCCGTGCAGATGTCGACACTCGGCCGTACGGGGATCTCGACAGGCTGGATCATCGACCCAGGCGGCGTCCGCGACCGGGCGCTGGTCGAGCTTGTCGAGACCACCCGAACTGATCTCGACAGGCTCGATCAACGGCTCGGGCGGCGTGCAGATGTCGACACTCGGCCGTATGGGGATCTCGACAGGCTCGATCAACGGCTCGGGCGGCGTGCAGATGTCGACACTCGGGGTGGGGGTGTTAGACCTCTTGGCGGTAGACCAGGAGCTTGATGGTGGTGTTGGGGACGAACCAGTCGCGTTCGGGGACGCGGGAGAAGCCTGTCGAGTCGTACAGGGCGCGGGCGCCGTGCCAGCTTTCGCCGGTGGTCAGGGCAACGGCGGAGATGCCCTCGGTTTTGCGGGCATGGTCGAGGATGGCGGCGACCAGGGCACGACCAATGCCACCCCGCTGGACTTCGGGATCAACGACGAGCATGCGGAACTCCAATTCCCCTGCCCGGGCGATGTCGGCGAAGGGGTCACCGTGCACGGCGAGGGTAACAGACCCGACGACGCGCCCGTCCCGTTCGGCGACCCATACCGGCGCCGCAGCGGCCCGTTCGGCGACCAGGGCAATTTGCTGCATGTACGGGTGGTCCGGGTCCTCGAAATGGCCGGCGCCCAGGTAGGACGCGGCAGTGATGCGGGCGATGTCCGCATAGTCGGCGGGCACGGCGGAACGAACGGTGATGGTGAGTGTAGACATGTCACTTCCAGCGGGCCTCAGCGGACCCGTAGCCTCGGGCGGGAACATTCCAGTTTACCGGAACCCCGTCGATGGACAGGGGCGCAGGAAGCCGGTATCCGGGTCCCCACACCGTGTCTTCGCGCACATCCCCATCGCTGGCAGGGGCCTGGGCCCGTCCTGGGGTACCGTCCGGGCTGTTCGGCGCCGCATCCGGAAGCGGGTTCCGACGTCGGGGAAGTTCGACGGCGGTCCGGGCCAGCGAGGTGCGCACGGAATGAACGACGCCGGTGAGCCGCCGCTGCCAGGCGAGCACGGCGGCCGCCGCCAACAAATATCCGGTGGCGTGGTCAAGGGCCTGCACCGGCAAAGGTTTTGGTACATCCGTGCCAAATAGCTGGCTGCCGGTCCAGGCGATCCCGCTGCTCATCTGCACGAGGGAGTCGAAGCCCCGACGTCCTGCCCACGGCCCGGTCCAGCCGTACGCGTCAAGGCTGGCTACGACCAGTCGCGGATAACGCCGTGCCAGCTCCGCGGGGCCAAGTCCCTGGCGGGGCAACGCGTCGGGCCGGTATCCGTGGACCAGCAGGTCGGCTGAAGCCAGCAGCTGATGCAACCGTTCCAGGCCCTCCTGGCTTTTCAGGTCCAGGCGGGCGCAGTTCTTCCCGAGCGTCATGTCTGGCTCCAGGGCCGGTTCGGACCAATCGGGCGGGTCGATGCGCAGTACCTCAGCTCCGTATCCGGCCAGGAAGCGCGTGGCCACTGGTCCCGCCAGCACGCGCGTCAGATCCAGCACCCGGACGCCCTGCAGCGGCCGGTCAGGTGTTCCGCCCGGAAGAGGTTCGGCGATGCCTGTGCTTGTCCAGCTGATCAGCGGCTCGGCGGCGACCGCCGACCCTTGGGGATGGGCCAACCACTGGTCCGGGGAGCGCATTTCAGCGGCACACCCGCCCGCCTCGACGATAGCCCCCTCCAGCTCGGCGCCGCGCCAGTGAGCCACCAGGTCTTCTACGCGTGCCCGGTCGGCGGACGCGGAGGGCAGGCCCAGCACAGCCAGGGCCGCGGCCCGGTGCGCGGGCGCGTTGGTGTGCAGCCGGATCCACCCGTCGGCGCAACGGTAGTCCCCGGCGACCGCGTCCCAGGCCGGCGGCAGCTCCCAACCATCCGGCCGGAAGGACATGCCAAACCATTGCTCCGCCCGCCCGCGGTCAACGGTGACCGTGGGTAGGATGCCACCCAGCTGGGCCGAGAGCAGGGCGACCGCTGCACCAGCCGTACCGATGGCGGCGGCCGCGAAATCGCCCACCTCGAAGGCCGACGGCAATCTCGCCGCTCCGGTGAAAGCCACCGGCGGGAGCGGCGGTCCAGCCGCTTCCCTCCGGGCCGTCCCGTCCACTGGGCGCCCAGCAGGAACATAATCATCGATCAGCTGCGACCAAAGCCGCCCCAACAAGTCCTCCGCCGTCATCGTGGTCCTGCCTCCTTAGGCTGAGCGCCAGTACTGGCTGCCATCAGGGTCGCGCCTCAGATAGCCAAAGTCCACCAGGGCCCGCCGCAAGGACGGCACGTCCGAAGTCACGGTTGCCAGCAACCGGTTGACCTCCGCCTCCGCCAGCACCTCCTCGCTCCCGAACAGCCGAATGGCCAAGTGGCCCAGCAGTTCGTCCCGCTGGTCGGGCCGACGCGGGATGCCCTGGATCCTGCCGTCCTGGAAAAACCTGTCGATGCCCGTGGGCTGCGGTTTGCCCGCCGCGGCCAGCGTGTCCCGGAACACTCCGGCGGCCACCCGGTACCCGCCGCCCCCTTCTTCCAACAGCCCGGCAGTGGCCAATTTCTGCACTTCAGCCTCGGTGCCGCCGCCTTGGATGCCCAGAAGCCATTCGGCGTACACCTGGCGCAGGCGGTCGTTGGCAAGGGCAGCGAAAACCTGCTGCCACGGCACCGTCATGGCACGATCGTGTCAGCCAGTCCGGGCCGGGCAGCTGCAGTCCAGGCGGCAAATACTTCCGCCTGGGCAGGCAGCCCGCGCACGGCAGGACTCAGCAGGGGTCGGCGCACCCAGGCCCCGGCTTCCTCCGCGATCAACGCTCCGGCGGCAAAATCGTGCTCATAAAGTCCGTACTCCAGATAGGCGTCGAGCCCACCTTCAGCCACGGCACACAATTCCAGTGCAGCCGAACCCAGGCGGCGGAAGTCGTTGAAGCCCTGCATGCGTCCATGTAATTCGCCGATCAACCGGCTGCGCATGCCCGGATCGGCCGTCAGGGAGGTTGCCAGCAGCCTGCCCTTCGGCTCGGCGGAGGTCAGGTCGAGCCGGTGTACGTGGCCGCGCTCCTCCAGCCAGGCTCCCCCGCCCCTGGTGGCAAAGTACGTTCGTCCCAGGGCCGGGGCCGCCACGACGCCGGCCAGCCAACCGCCGTCGGGCCCTTCGACGGCGACCGACGTGCAGTAGTAGGCGATGTTGCGCAGGAAGTTCATGGTGCCATCGAGTGGATCGATCGACCACCGGTAACCGGAGTTCTCCGCCGGCCGCTCCGGCGGCAACTCCTCGCCCGTGACGGCGTCGTCCGGGCGGGCAGTGCGCAGGAAGTTCCGGATGGCGCGCTCGGCGCCGGTGTCGAAGGCCGTGACCCAGTCCCCGTCAGACGTTTTGGCCTGCGCGGCAAATGACGACGGGTCCCGGGTGGCGAGCACTTCAGCACCGGCCCGGGCTGCATGCTTGGCGACGACGAGCAGCTCATCCAGCGGAACCGGCACCACCTGCCCGCTCATGCCGGCTCATCCACTTCGACGCGGAGGCCGGCGTCCTCGTTATCGTCGTCGGCTTCCTCGCCGCCCTCTGCGGCTCCGTCCACGCCCGCCGGGCCCTCGGCCAGGAGCCGCGTGAAGCCTTCCTCATCCAGCACGCGCAGGCCCAGCTGCTCGGCCTTTTCGAGTTTGGTGCCCGCGTTCTCGCCGGCCACCACATAGTGGGTGTTCTTTGACACCGAGCCGGAGGCCTTGCCGCCGCGGGTGATGATGGCTTCCTTCGCCTCGTCCCGGCTGTAACCGGTCAGGCTGCCCGTCACGACGACGGTCAGGCCGGAGAGGGTGCGCGGGGTGGATTCGTCGGTCTCATCGGCCATCCGGACGCCGGCGCTTGCCCAGGAGTCGACGATCTCCCGGTGCCAGTCGACGTCGAACCACTCCTTCACGGCCTGCCCGATGATCGGCCCGACGCCCGGCACGTCCGCGAGCTGTTCCTCGGAGGCGGCACGGATCGCCTCCATCGATCGGAACGCCGTGGCCAGGGCGCGGGAGGCGGTGGGGCCAACGTGCCGGATGGAGAGGGCCACCAGCACCCGCCACAGGGGCTGGGACTTGGCTTTTTCCAGTTCGCGGAAGAGTTTTTGCGTGTTGGCCGTGGGGACCGACGGCTTCTTGGCCGTGCCCCTGGAGTAGAAGTAGGGCACCAGTTCCCGGCCGGTGACTTCCCCCTTGACCTTCTTGTCCCGTTCGATCAGGACGCCTGCCAGGTCTTCGGGGGTCAGGTGGAATATGCCGGCCTCGTTGGTCAGGGGCGGCGTCGCGGGTTCCGCGGGCTGGGTCAGCGCGATGGCGGCCTCCCAACCGAGTGCTTCGATGTCGAATGCGCCGCGGCCGGCCAGGTGGAAGACCCGTTCGCGCAGCTGGGAGGGGCAGGAGCGGGCGTTGGGGCAGCGGATGTCCACGTCGCCCTCCTTGGCGGGGGCCAGTTCCGTACCACAGGAGGGGCAGTGTGTGGGCATCACGAAGTCCCGGACCGGGGGCTGTTGCTGCTCCCGCAGGGCCAGCACGGGGCCCACGATCTCCGGAATCACGTCCCCCGCCTTGCGCAGCACCACGATGTCGCCGATTTTGACACCCTTGGCGCGGACGACGTCCTGGTTGTGCAGGGTAGCCATTTCCACTGTGGAACCGGACACCTTGACCGGCTCCATCAAGCCGAAGGGCGTCACGCGGCCGGTGCGTCCCACGTTGACCAGAATGTCCAGCAGCTTGGTGTGCACCTCCTCCGGCGGGTACTTGTACGCGACCGCCCAGCGCGGCACGCGGGAGGTGTAGCCCAGTGCCCGCTGGGTGGCGAAGTCATCCACCTTGACCACGATGCCGTCAATTTCGTGGGTCAGGTCGTGCCGGTGGGTGCCGTAGTGGGCGATGAAGTCCAGCACTTCGTCGTAGCTGTCCAGCACCTTGAAGTACGGGCTGGTGGGCAGTCCCCACTCCTGCAGCTGACGGTACGTCTCCGACTGGGTGAGGGTCTGGAGCCCCTCCTTGGCGCCAATGCCGTGCACGTACATGCTCAACGGACGTTTGGCTGTTTCCGCCGGATCCTTCTGCCGCAGGGACCCGGCCGCCGCATTACGGGGGTTGGCAAAGGGAGCCTTGCCCTGCTCCACCATCGATTCGTTGAGCTCGGCGAAGGCTTTGGAGGCGATGAAAATTTCACCGCGGATTTCCACTTCTGCCGGGTGGTCCGTGCCCGCCAGTTGCCGCGGGATTTCGCGGATGGTCAGGGCATTGTGGGTGATGTCCTCACCCGTGGTGCCGTCACCGCGCGTCGCTGCCCGGACGAGAGTTCCGTTCCGGTACAACAGGTTCACGGCCAGGCCATCGATTTTCAACTCGGTCAGCCACCGCAGCGGTGCGTGGCCGCCGATCTTCTCGACGCTGGCCTCCGCCCGGGTCACCCAGGTGCGCAACTCGTCGAGGGAAAAGACGTCCTCCAGGCTGTACATCCGGACCAGATGATCGACGGCGGTGAAGGCGGCGGAGACCTCGCCGCCGACTTCCTGCGTGGGCGAGTCATTGGTCACCAGTTCCGGGTGCAGGGCCTCAAGTTCCTCCAGCCGACGGTAGAGGCGGTCAAACTCGGCGTCCGAGGCCAGGGGTGAGTCCTCGTTGTAGTAGGCGAAACGCAGCTTGCGGACCTGGTCGGCCAGGACCTCGTACTCGTCCCGCAGCTGTTCCGGCGGCACGTCCTGGCCCGCTGCTTCGGGAAAGACCTGGTTCACAATTGATTCCTGGACCTCTTTGGCTTCGCTCACCATCCCATCTTGCCTTAACGGAACACCAGCCGCTGGGGGCAATTGACGGCCGGTTTAGCGCTGCTGGCTGGGTCCCGTTGTCGGGGCATCCGCCGCGGATCCACCAACCACAGCGCCCCGGGGCGGGCCGCCCGGAAGGACTTCCGCCTGGAGCCCGTCGACGTCGGAGGAATTGGCACCGGTGAAGGCGTCGACGATCAACACGGTGATATTATCCCTGCCGCCCGAACGCAAGGCCGCCTGCACCAGCTGATCTACCGCGTCCTGCGGATCCCGCACGGACCGCAGGACGGCCTCGATCTGTTCGTCAGCGACTTCCCCAGTGAGCCCATCCGAACATATAAGGAAACGGTCACCGTCCACCACGGGCATCATCCAGTAGTCGGCTGCAGCATCTGTCCCCGTGCCCAATGCCCGGGTGACGACGTTGCGCCGCGGATGCACCAGCGCCTCGCGGGCAGAGATATACCCGGCCTCCACCATTTCCTGCACTTCTGAATGGTCGACGCTGACCTGTTCAAAGATCCCCTCACTCAGCCGGTACGTCCTGGAATCACCGACATTGAATACCAGCCAGTACGGGACGTGCCGTTCCTCCACCAGCACCACTCCTGAGACAGTGGTGCCGGCCTTGGAGTCGGTGAGCCGTCGGATCCTCAGGTCCGCCAGCTCCAGTGCCTGCTGCAGTTCGACGGCGGTGGCGTGCCGGTTGCCGCCGGAAAGGGCGGGCGCAGTGCTGAGCGTGTTGATGCACTCGCGGCTTGCCACCTCCCCGGCCTCATGCCCGCCCATGCCGTCGGCAACGGCAAAGATGGGATCCATGACGAGGAAGGCGTCCTCGTTCAATTCGCGGCGCAGGCCTCGGTCGGTGGCATAGCCGCAGGAGATGCGCAGGGCAGTCATTTCCCCATCGTAATGGGAAGAATTGCGGTCCCCGGCCGGGGTGCGAGCTGGGGAAGGCCGGGCCCGGGACTTCAGTCGAGGACCAGCCCTTCGCCGCGTCCACGGGCCAGCGTGACCGGGTGGATTTCACCGAAGCCGCGGATGTGCTGGACCTTTTGCGGGATCAGGACGAACCGTTCGTCCGAGTTCAGGGAGGCGGCAGTGGTGGCATCGATGAGCACGGTGCCGGGCTCGGCGAGCGCCGTCAGCCGCGCCGCCAGGTTGACGGTGGGACCGTAGATGTCGCCCAACCGGGAAAGTACCCGTCCCCAGACCATGGAGACCCGGGCATCGGGCAGCAGGTCATCCTCGGCCATGGCCTCCGCCAGGGCCAGGGAGATTTCCGCGCCGGCGACGGGGGTTTCACAGTTGAACAGGACTTCGTCCCCCACGGTCTTTACCAAACGCCCGCCGCCAACGGAGATGATCTCTGCGCACTTGTTCTCAAAGCGCTGCACCAGAGCGGCCAAGGTTTTTTCGTTCATGCGGCGGGAAAGGCTGGTGTAGCTGACCAGGTCGGCGAAGCCGACGGCCCGCGCCAGCGGCAACGGCGCGTCATCTTCGCCGCCGTCGCGCCCGTGTGCGCTGGACTCAAGCCCTTCCTGGGCGCGAAGGGCCAGCCTCTGCACGCCGGCGTTCAGTTGCCGCCGCCAGGAGTAGACCAGCATGGTCTCCAGCGGCTCGATCAGGGCAGGGAGCTCGCGGATCAGGCTGCGCCGTGCGTCGGCGTCGGATACGCCACGTTCGGCGACCAGATCCTCCACCAGCGCTTCGACCTGCCATACGACCATGCGGTCGGTCATCTGGCCGATGGCGCGGCTGACGGAGATGGCAGCTTCCTCGGTCAGGTGCCCGTCCCGGACCAGGTTCAGGACCGTCGTCAGGGCCTCCTGGTCGCGCTCAGTGAAGGCCACGTCCTCGTCACCCAGGTTGGGAAAACCCATCGCCCGCCAGAGCTTGCGCGCCGACAGCAGCGACACTCCGGCGCCGGCGGCCACCTCACGCCTGCGCAGCCTGCGCTCGCCGCCGAGCAGTTCCAGTTCCAGCGCCTTGGCGTCGAGCCGGGCTTCCTGCTGGGGGGTAAGGGTGGGCTGAGGCTCGCGGGCCTGCCGGTTATCCTCGTCCATGGTCCACGTCCTCCCAGTTGTTGGTGTGCTCCCCGTGCGTCCGCCAGGGGTTCCAGTCGCCGCCGGCCAGTTCGAAGCGGCCGCCACCCTGATCCAGGTGTCCGCCACCGGGACCAAAGCGATCACCGCCCGGGCCGAGGTCACCACCTCCGGCGCGGCGCATGGCCGCAAGGGCAAACTCGCGGAACCGCGCCACCTCCGGAACGTTTCGCATGCTGCGGCTCCCTTCGATGCCTAAATCAAGGTGCACGGTGCCGGAACGGAGCAACCGCTGCAGCAGGTCCTGCCGGCTCTGCAGATGCCGGATGCCCTCCAGCGGTATGTCCGTCCTACGTCGCGACAACCAGCCGCTGCGCAGGATGATCCGCCGGTCGGTCAGGGTATACAGGGTGCCGGCCCAACGCAGCCATTGCCGCACCGGGTACAGCAGTTCCCCCGCTGCTGCGAGCACCAGGACGGCCGTCACCAGGAACGGCTGCCAGTCGGCGAGCTGCGGAAAAGCCTCGCCAAAACGGGTCGGACGCAGCACGGCGAGCAGGTAAGCGGCGGCGGCGGGGATCAGGATGAAGGCAAGGGCCGGCATCGCCAGTGAGCGGGCCTGCGGTCGGCTCTGCAATATCACCTGCTCACCGGAGAACAACCTGTTACGCATACTCCACCGGACCGCCGGACGCCGCACCGCGACGCAGATGAATCACGTCGCCCGCAGCCACCGCATGAGTGGTCCCCGCCGCATCAGTGATCAGCAGGGCCCCGCTGTTGTCCAGGCCCACTGCGTTGCCGGTGAGGATTACGCCGCCCGGGAGTTCGGCCTGGACCGGCGCGCCCAGGGTGCTCATCCGTTCGGACACAAGCTCCAGCAGGGACGCACCGCCGTCAAGCACCGTCGTCGAACGTCCCCCCGCGGCGCAGAACTGACGGTACAGATCAGCGAAGTGCAGCAGGAAAGCGGCCAGCAGCGCCCCGCGGTCGGGTCCCGCAGTGGGCTCACTGGCGGCCGGTGCGTCCTCCTGTTGCCGTCCCAATTCGACGGTGATGGATGTTGCGGTGGCTACGGGAAGCTGGCCCGCGTCCTGGTGCACGTTGACGCCCACACCGACGACGACGGCGGGAGCCGCACCGCTTTGCGGGGACAACTGCGCGAGGATGCCAGCCACCTTGCGGCCTTCGATCAGCACGTCGTTGGGCCACTTCAGCCGGGCGTCGATTCCGGTGTCGGTTTGAAGGACATCCACCAGAGCAACGGCCGCGAGCAGGGAAAGCCAGGCGTAACCTGCGGTATCGAACGTTGAGGGCGGGCGCAGCAGCGCGCTCATAATCAGCGAACTGCGGGCCGGGGCGCTCCAGTCGCGCTCCATCCTGCCCCGCCCGGCCAGCTGGTTTTCGGCCACGAGCACGGCCAGGTCCGGCCACGCATCCTGCCCGGCAACGGCGGCCAGGTCGGCGTTGGTGGAGCCGGTTTCTTCGACCACCTCCAGCCGTGACAGCGGTCCGACCGGCGCCGTCAGGGCGCGGCGCAGGGCGGCTGCGTCCAGTGCTGGCGGTTGCGGGGTCATGCCTTAGATAGTAACCGCCCTACCACCGAGGGCCCGGGGCGCCGGGGCCATGGGGCCGGCCGAGGAGCGGCCGGATTGCCGGGTGAGCGGCGGGTGAGCCAGCGCTTCGCCCCGGATTGCCCGGGCCGAACGAGGGCGGCGGGAGGAGGGCCTGACGTGGCTAGAGAAAAATGTCGGGCACGAGTTGGTCCTCGGGGGCACCCAGGCTGTATCGGCTAAAGTCCTGCACCCCTTCCTCGCGCAGGACCTGCTCGTCGGTGAAGAAGTTGCCGGTGGTGCCGCGGCTGGGCCGGGTGAGGATGGCGTGTGCCGCGTCGGCCATGATCTCGGGGCTGCGGGCTGCCTGGATGAGTTGTTGCCCGCCGGGCATGTTCCGGATGGCAGCAGTATTGATCAGGGTGCACGGCCACAGGCTGTTGACCGCAATGCCGTCGCCCTTGAGTTCCTCCGCCAGGCCCATCGTCGTCATGCTCATCCCGTACTTGGCCATGGTGTAGCCCAGGTGCAGGCCGGTCCAGTGCGGTGTGAGGTTCAGCGGAGGCGACAGGGTCAGGATGTGCGGGTTGTCCGACAGGCGCAGCGCAGGCAGCGCGAACTTGGACAACATGAAGGTGCCCCGGACATTGATGTCAGCCATCAGGTCGTAGCGCTTCATTGACAGCTGGTCGGTGTTGGACAGGTCGATCGCTGACGCGTTGTTCAGCACGACGTCGATTCCGCCAAATTCCTGCACCGCCGCTTCGACCGCTGCTGCCACGTCGTCGTCGTTGCGCACGTCCCCGACCAGCGGCAGCGCCTCACCGCCCGCCGCACGCACCTGCTCCGCAGCGGTGAACACCGTTCCTTCCAGCGCGGGATGCGGTTCCCCGGTCTTGGCCAGCAGCACAATCCTGGCGCCATCACGCGCGGCGCGCAGCGCGATGGCCAGCCCGATGCCGCGACTGCCACCGGAGATCAGCATCGTTCGGCCGGCCAACGTCCGATCCGGGGTGCCCGGAGCCTCGGAAGCGCCCGGTAAAGCGTCATTGCTCAAAGTCATGGGGAAAGCCTAGACCAAAACGGCAATCCAAGTTACTCACCAGTAACACCGGCGGTCATCCCTCCGGAAAGCAACCAACTCCCGCCTTCGCCTGAGTCCAATCCGAAGCGGACCGGACACCGCCCGCCGTCCAGGCCACGTAAGCGCACCTTCGACGGAAGGGACGCGAAATTGTAGGGTTTCTACACAAGGAGGAACAATCGGCGTCACTAGACTGGATCCAAAGCGCCGCCCGTTGTGCAGTTCCTACTTAAGTCTTGGAACAGTCCAGTTGGCGGTCCCGCCGCCTGCCACCGATCCGGAGAGCCCATGAGCCACGACCTGACGACAACTGCCGGCAAAATGGCCGATTTCCGGAGCCGGATGGCGGAAGCTGCCCAGCCCTCCGGTCCCGAAGCGGTGGAGAAGCAGCACGCCCGCGGCAAACACACCGCCCGTGAACGCATCGGGATGCTGCTGGACGAGGGCTCGTTCGTGGAGTTCGATGCCCTGGCGACGCACCGCTCCACAGCTTTCGGCATGGAAAAGAAGAAACCGCTGGGTGATGGCCTGGTTTCGGGCTACGGCACCGTGGACGGCCGCCTGGTGGCGGTGTATAGCCAGGACTTCAGTGTTTACGGTGGGTCCCTCAGCCAGGTCAACGGCGAAAAAATCGTCAAGGTCCAGGAGTTCGCGCTCCGCAACGGCTGCCCCGTCGTCGGCATCCTCGACGGCGGCGGTGCCCGCATCCAGGAGGGCGTCGCCTCATTGGCCATGTTCGCCGACATCTTCCGGAACAACGTTCACGCCTCCGGCGTCGTCCCGCAGATTTCGCTGATCATGGGGCCCTCCGCCGGTGGTGCGGCCTACTCCCCCGCCCTGACTGACTACGTGGTGATGGTGGACAAGACCTCGCACATGTTCATCACCGGACCGGACGTCATCAAGACGGTCACCGGCGAAGACGTGGACATGGAAACCCTTGGCGGCGCCCGGCAGCACAACAGCACCACCGGAACCTCCACCTACCTCGCCTCCGACGAGGCAGACGCCGTCGAATTTGTCCGCGAACTGCTGGACTTCCTGCCCTCGAACAACCTGGCCGAAGCGCCGTTGACCGAGCACGACCAGGATCCGGAGCTGACCGACGCCGACCTTGCCCTGGACTCGCTCATTCCGGACTCCGCCAACCAGCCGTACGACATGCACACGGTGATTGAACAGATCGTTGACGACGGCCACTTCCTGGAGATGCAGGCCCTGTACGCTCCGAACCTGGTGATCGGCTACGGCCGGGTGGAAGGCCACACCGTGGGCATTGTGGCGAACCAGCCCATGCAGTTCGCCGGAACCCTGGACATTGCAGCCTCGGAAAAGGGAGCCCGGTTTGTGCGTCACTGCGACGCATTCAACATTCCCATCCTGACCCTGGTGGATGTGCCCGGCTTCCTGCCCGGGAAGGACCAGGAGTTCCAGGGCATCATTCGCCGCGGCGCCAAACTGCTGTACGCCTACGCGGAAGCCACCGTCCCCAAACTGACGGTCATCACCCGCAAAGCCTACGGTGGGGCCTACATCGTCATGGGCTCCAAGAAGCTGGGGGCGGACCTGAACTTCGCCTGGCCCACCGCCCAGATCGGAGTCATGGGCGCCCAGGGTGCGGTAAACATCCTGTACCGCAGGGACCTGGCCGGTGTTGCCCAGGCGGGCGGCGACGTCGAGGCCCGCCGGCAGGAAGTCATCCGCCAGTACGAGGACGAGCTGCTCAACCCGTACCAGGCGGCACAGCTCGGTTACGTGGACGCCGTCATCGCCCCGTCGGAGACGCGCCTGCAGTTGGTCAAGGGCCTGCGGGCCCTGCGCGACAAGCGCGCCAGCCTGCCGGCCAAGAAGCACGGGAATATTCCGCTGTGAGTACCCCGGCTGGCATGCCTACCGGCGCAGAGGGCACGACGGCGGCCTCGGTGGCGGATCCGCTGCTGCAGGTCGTCAAGGGAAACCCCACGGCCGAGGAACTAGCCGCGCTGACCGCCGTCGTCCTCGCCCTGCAGCCCGGCGAGGCGGTGGCCCCGTCCCGGCCCGCGCCGCGGCAATGGGTCCGCCGCGCGCAGTTGAACCTGGCGCCCAAGCCCGGTCCCGGCGCCTGGCGTCGTAGCCGAGGCTAGCCGGGAGCCTCGCGGCGGGCTGCGGGTGCCGAGCTCCTTCCTCGCCAATTCCCCCGACGGTAGGCTCATCGGGTGACTACCAATACTGCGAAACCCACCCGTGACCGGACCCCCATCGATGCCGTGGCGGACAGCTACATGGACACCGTCCTGGCGTTGGACCCCGGCTTCGCCACCGAACTTGGCCTGCCCGGCCGGGAAACCGAATACCGTGACTTCTCCCCCGCCGGCCTGGAGTCCATGGTGGTGGCGGCCCGCAACGCGCTCGACCAGCTCAGCGACCTGGAACCCCAGGACGACGTCGACAAGGTCACGCTGCACGCGATGCGCGAGCGGCTGGGGCTGGACCTGGAAGTGCACCGCACGGGCTGGGACCTGGCCGACCTGAACAATATCGCCAGCCCGGCACAAAATATCCGCTCCATCTTCGACCTGATGCCCACCGCAACGGTGCGGGACTGGGACCACATTGCCGGGCGCATGGAGAACGTGCCGGGCGCCATCGAGGGGTACATCGCATCGCTGCGTGCAGGCATGGAAAAAGGTTTGGTCGCCGCCTCCCGGCAGGTCCGCAACGTCATTGAGCAGGCGGAAAAACACGCCGCCGCTGACGGGTTCTTCATGATGCTTGCCGGCAATGCCACCCTGGAGGGCAACGGCACCGAGGGCGAGGACTCCCCGAACGGGGCCCTGCCCGCCGTGACCCAGGAGCGGCTGAACCTCGCCGCGGAAACCGCGCGGGCCGCCTACGGGCTGCTGGTCAGGTTCCTGCGCACTGAGCTTGCCGCCGCAGCCCCCGAGAAGGACGCCGTCGGCGCTGAGCGGTATTCCCTCGCCTCCCGCGCCTTCCTTGGTTCCGCCGTCGACCTTGCCGAGACCTATGCGTGGGGTGTGGCGGAACTGGACCGCATCATCGCCGAACAGAGGCAGGTCGCGGAGCAGATCGCCCCCGGCGCCAGCATCGAGGAAGCAAAGAAGATTCTCAATGAGGACCCCGCCCGGCAACTGCATGGGACCGAGGCCCTGAAGGAGTGGATGCAGAAGCTCTCCGACCAGGCCGTCGCTGAACTCACGGACGTGCAGTTTGAGATTCCGGAGATCATGCGTCGGCTCGAATGCCGCATCGCCCCCACGCAGGAGGGCGGCATCTACTACACCGGCCCCAGTGACGACTTCAGCCGGCCAGGCAGGATGTGGTGGTCGGTACCCGAGGGTGAGGATTCCTTCACCACCTGGGCCGAAACCACCACCGTCTATCACGAGGGCGTCCCGGGCCACCACCTGCAGGTTGCTACGGCCACCTACCAGAGCGGCCTGCTGAACAACTGGCGGCGCAACGGCTGCTGGGTTTCCGGCCATGGCGAGGGGTGGGCCCTTTACGCCGAACGACTGATGGACCAGTTGGGATACCTGAGCGATCCGGGCGACAAGATGGGCATGCTCAACGGGCAGCGGATGCGGGCCGCCCGGGTGGTCTTCGACATCGGCGTTCACCTGGAACTCGAGGTCCCGTCGCAGTGGGGCGAAGGGACCTGGACCCCGGAGAAGGGCTACGCGTTCCTGCAAGAGAACCTGGACATCAGTGAGGGCCAGCTGAACTTCGAGTTCAACCGCTACCTGGGTTGGCCGGGCCAAGCCCCTGCCTACAAGGTTGGACAGCGGCTTTGGGAACAGATCCGGGCAGCCCGTGAAGAGGCCGACGGCGACTCGTTCGACCTGAAGACCTTCCACAGCCAGGCACTCAACCTGGGCTCCGTCGGCCTGGACACCCTAAAGAACGCCCTCCTCTCCTAACCCCCGCCACCCCCGCCGAGTGTCGACATAAGCACCCCTCCACCCCCGCCGAGTGTCGACATAAGCACCCCTCCCCCTCGCGGGTGGCGTGCAGAACTCGACACTCGGCGGGGAGGATGGTGGGACGTAACATTACGCAACGGTAAGTGGAATCTGGTATTGGCCGGACACTATGGTTCCCGGGTGACTTCTACAGCCCTGCCTCCCAGAACCCATCGCCTGCCGCACTGGATGCGCTCCTTCGGTGTCCAGATCATCGCCGCCCTTATCGTCGGCCTGGTGCTGGGCCTGATCGCCAAATCCCTCGGCGGGGACCACAGCCACCCCAACGGCCTGACCACCACCCTGGCCACCATCGGCAGCAGCTACGTCTCGTTGCTGCAGGCCGCCGTTGTTCCCCTCATTTTCACCGCGGTCGTCAGCTCCATCGCCAACTTGAGCAGGGTGACCAACGCCGCCCGTCTGGCCTGGAACACGCTGCTGTGGTTCGCCATCACGGCCCTGATCGCTGTGGTGATCGGCATTGGCCTTGGCCTGCTGTTCCAGCCCGGCTCCGGCACCGGCCAGGCCGCCCCGGCGGACTACACCGGCAAGACCGGCGACTGGTGGGCCTTCCTTACCGGCTTGTTTCCGAAGAACTTCCTTGGCCTGGGCGCCAGCTCCACCGTTGCCCAGAGCGGGGCAGTGACCACGTCCGTCAGCTTCAACGTGCTGCAGATCCTGGTCATCGCCATCGTCGTGGGCATCGCCGCCCTCAAGGTCGGCGCCGCCGCGGAGCCCTTCCTGAAACTCAACGCCTCCGCCCTGGCCGTCATCCAGAAGGTGCTGTGGTGGATCATCCGCATCGCCCCGCTGGGCACCATCGGCCTGATCGGCAATGCCGTTGCCAGCTACGGCTGGGACACCATCGGATCCCTCGGGCGGTTCACGCTGGCCATCTACGTCGGCCTGGCCCTGGTGCTGTTCGTCGTCTACCCCATCCTGGTCCGCAGCCACGGACTGTCCGTGCGGCAGTACTTCTCGGGCGTCTGGCCGGCCGTCCAGTTGGCCTTTGTCTCCCGCTCCTCCATCGGCACCCTGCCCCTGACCCAGCGGGTCACCGAGCGTAACCTGGGCGTTCCCCGCGGCTACGCCTCCTTTGCCGTACCCCTGGGCGCCACCACCAAGATGGACGGCTGTGCAGCCATTTACCCGGCCGTCGCGGCGATCTTCGTGGCCCAGTTCTTCGGCATCCACCTGGACCTCAGCCAGTACCTGCTGATCGTCCTGGTCTCCGTGCTCGGCTCCGCCGCGACCGCCGGAACCACCGGCGCCGTCGTGATGCTGACGCTGACCCTCTCCACCTTGGGCCTGCCGCTCGCCGGTGTGGGCCTGCTGCTCTCCATCGACCCGATCCTGGACATGGGCCGCACGGCTGTCAACGTTGCCGGCCAGGCCCTGGTTCCGACGATCGTTGCCAAGCGTCAGGGCCTGCTGGACCTCAACCTCTACAACGCGGTGCGCACCGGCGACCCGTTCGTTGATGACTCGCCCAGCACCGACGTGGCGGACGCGGCAGCCGGCGACGCCGGAGTCCCCAGCCAGGCGCGAACCGGAGCACTGACGTCCGCCTGAGCCACCCGCAGTAACACTGAATAAGGCCCGATGGCTGCCCTTGGCAGCCATCGGGCCTTTTCTGTCCCACAATCACTCATGTTGCACTGAGTGCAACGGCGGATTTATCGTTGGTGCATGCACACTCCCCCACTCGCCGACGCCGACGCCGACGCCAACGTCTCGCGTCCGCAGCCGGGCCGGGAGCCGGAACAGCGTTGGGAGCAAACCGTCCGGCAGGAAGGCCGTCGGGAGCAAAGCAAGGCTGCCACACGGGAAGCCATCGCCGGGGCGGCCCTTGACCTGCTGCGCAGCCGGACCATGGGCGGATTCACCGCCGACGACGTCGCAGCTGCCGCCGGCGTTTCCCGCCGGACCTTCTTCAACTACTACTCGAGCCCCGAGGCTGCCATTGCGAGCTTCACGCAGACCTACCTGGACAGCGTCATCGAGCAACTGATGGTCAGGCCCGTCGATGAGCCGCTGCTGGAGGCGGCCCAGTACGCGCTGACGGCCGTCAGCAATCCGCGCGAACTTGCCTTGCTCGCCGAGACGTTCGCCCTTACCCAGGATCATCCGCAGGCTGAACGATTCCAGCTGCAGGCCTGGGAAAACTGCACTTCACGGATTGTGCAGGCTGTCCGCAGCCGGCTGGGAGCGTCGCCGGATGAACTGTACCTGCACACCCTGGTCGGATCCATGCTGGCCGCAGGACGCGCAGCGTTCGACATCTGGTTCGCGCGGTGCGGACCCGACATTGGCCCGGAGTCGCTCGCCGTGCTCCGCCAACTCCTCCTGGAAGCCGTCGGGCACCTGCGCGCCGGTTTCGTCCGCTGACTTTTCCTCCTCCGTTCTCCCGATCACCAAGGACACATTCCATGGCCCTCCTGCTGTATCGTCTCGGCACGTTTTCCTTCCGCCGCCGGTGGTGGGTCATTTCCGCCTGGGCCCTGATCGTGGTGCTGGTGGGCGCCTCGGCCCTGTTGTTCCGGGGTGAGACCTCCAACAGTTTCCAGATCCCGGGCACCGAAACCCAGCAGGTGGCGGACAAGCTGAAGCAGGACCTGCCGTCCGCGTCGGGCGGCAGCGGCACCGTGGTTTTCGCAGCACCTGCGGGCCAACCGTTGACGACCGCACAGCAGGACGCCATCACCGCCGCCCTGGACAAGCTGGCGCAGATGCCCGACATCCGCAACGTCGTCAATCCCTTCACCACCCAGGCCACCCTGGACAGCGCGGCGGCCAAGATCACCGACGGCCAGGCCCAGCTCGACGCCGCACAGGCACAGCTGGACGCCGGCAAGCCCCAGTTGGACGCCGCCGCCGCCAAACTGCAGGCCGGAGCGGACCAGATCAACGCACAGCAGGCGCAGTTGGACCAGCAGCGGGCAGCACTGGATGGAGCACCGGCCAACCCGGGGACGGATGCGGCACGCGCCCGGCTCAACGACGCGCAGGGCTCAATCAACGCCGCGCGCCAGCAGTTGGCTGCCGGCCAGGCGGAATACGACACCAACAAGCAGAAGTACGATGACGGCGTGGCCCAGCTGGCGACGCAGCGCGAAGCCCTGGAATTGGGCAAACGCCAGGCCGATGCCTCCTCGGGTATCCGCTTCGTGTCCGAGAACGGGCAGGCCGCCGTCGCGCAGGTCCAGTTCACCGGGGCGATCAACGGAATCGCGCCTGAGGTCCGCGCCCAGGTGCAGGAAACCGTGCAGGAAGCCGCAAGCGCCGGCGTGGAGGTGTATCCCAGCAAGGACATCAGCGAGGATGTCTCCGAGATTTTCGGCGTCGCCGAGGTCATCGGCATCGCCGTCGCGGCGGCCGTGCTGATCATCATGCTCGGCACCCTGCTGGCCGCCGGCTTGCCGCTGCTGATGGCGATCATCGGCGTCGCGGTCGGCGTGGGCGGAAGCTTCGCCCTCAGCGGTGTGGTGGAAATGTCCTCCATTTCCCCGATCCTGGCCCTGATGCTCGGCCTGGCCGTCGGCATTGACTATTCACTTTTCATCGTCAACCGTCACCGCCAGCAACTGCTTGCCGGCATGCCGATGCAGGAGTCGGTCGCCAAGGCGACCGGAACCTCAGGAAACGCGGTCTTGTTCGCCGGACTCACCGTTGTCATTGCGCTCTCCGCACTGACCGTTTCCGGTCTGCCGTTCCTTGGCGTCATGGGCGTCACAGCGGCGGCCACCGTCGCCATCGCGGTATTGGTGGCCCTGAGCCTGACCCCCGCCGTGCTGGGCCTGCTGGGCACCAGAGTCATCTCCAAGCGGAGTTGGGCCCGGGCCGGACTTTCCGGCCGATCCAGCGGACTTTCCGGCGGATCGAGCACCGTTCACTCCGCCGGCAGGAACCCCGCCGTCCAGAACCCGGCCGTCCAGGACCCTGCCGTCCAGCAGCCTGCCGGCCGGGAGGCGCCGCAGCCGAATGGAAAGGTGCACGGCCGGCATCGTGCCACCGGCGCCGGTGCTGCCGGGTCTCCGGCCGCAGCGGCCCGGGGCAAGGGGTGGGGCGGTTTCGTCACCCGACACCCCTGGCTGACCCTGGTGGTGTCAGTGCTGCTGCTGGGCGTCATCGCCCTGCCCGCCGCCGGACTACGGCTGGCCCTGCCCGATGGCGGCACCGAGCCGGTGGACTCCAGTGCCTTCAAGGCCTATGACATCACCGGCAGGAACTTTGGGGCCGGAGTCAACGGTCCCATCGTCGTCGTCGGTTCCTTCCCCACCGGACTCAACGAAACGGACGCCCAAAAGCTGCAGCTGGATGTGGCAGATCAACTGGCCACCGTGTCCAACGTCAAGGCCGCCGTCCCTGTCGCGCTGAGCCCGAACCGGGAAACCGCCGTTTTCCAGGTGATTCCCACCGACGGCCCGGCCAGCGCCAGCACCGTGCAGGTGGTGTCCGACCTGCGCGCCAAGGGCACCCAGATCAAGGACGGTACCGGAGTTCGCATCGGCCTGACCGGCCAGACCGCGGCGAACGTCGATGTGTCCAGCAAGCTGGGCGCCGCCCTGCCGCTGTACCTGACCGTTGTCGTGGGCCTCTCCCTGATCCTGTTGCTCCTGGTCTTCCGGTCCCTGCTGGTGCCCATCCTCGCGACCGCTGGCTTCCTGCTCTCCCTGGCGGCGGCATTCGGCGGGGTCGTGGCCGTCTATCAGTGGGGCTGGCTCGGCGGCATTTTCGACGTTGCCAACCCGGGGGCCGTGCTGAGCTTCCTGCCCATCATCCTGATCGGTGTGCTGTTTGGACTGGCCATGGATTACCAGGTGTTTATCGTCTCCGGCATGCGCGAGGCCTACGTGCACGGCGAATCGGCGAAACAGGCCGTCCGGACGGGCTTCAGCCACGCCGCCCGGGTTGTCGTGGCGGCCGCGATCATCATGACCAGCGTGTTCTCCGGGTTCATCTTCAGCCACTTGACCATGGTGCGCCCGCTCGGTTTCGCCATGGCCTTCGGTGTGCTGCTTGATGCCTTCGTGGTCCGGATGACCCTTGTTCCTGCCGCCATGCACCTGCTGGGCCGGACCGCCTGGTGGCTGCCACGCTGGCTTAACCGGCTGCTGCCGGACGTCGATGTGGAGGGCGCCAAGCTGGAAGGGGCAACCCTGGCGGGCCATTCCGACGCCGGCCGGGAACCCGACCGGGAACTGGCCGATGCCCGGGCCTGACGGGCCCGCGGCCCGGGCCCGTCAGGGGCCAGCCTGACCGGTGCCGACGCCCGGGCCTGACCGGAGCCTGCCGCCCGACCGCGACCAAGGCCACCCGACTCCGGGGGTCAGGGACGGTACGACGGCGGAAGCGCCGCGAGCGCGTCCTCGGCTTCGCGGCGTCGGGCGGCGGTCCGGTACCACCACCCCATCAGGACCACGCCCAGCAGCAGCGAGCCGATGCCGATCACGAA
>JAODMR010000005.1 GCA_025465475.1 Micrococcaceae bacterium | reverse complement strand
GAAGGACAATCGGCAGGCCGAGGTGATGCGCCGGAGCATGGAAAAGTCGTACCGCAAACCCGTCCGCCCTCGGGCGAGCATCCTGGACACGGTGGGACCCGGGTACTCGTTCTACTCGGTGGGCATGTTCAACGCCGGCTTCAGCTTGGCCCGGAGCAGCGTCGCCAGCACGGGCAGCGGCAGCACCACCGGATATGGCAGCAGTGGCGGGAGCTTCTCCGGTTCCGGCAGTTCCTCCAGCTTCTGACGGTACCCGCCGCTAGGGTGGACGCATGACTACTACGGGAAGTATCCGCAACGTGGCCCTGCTGGGAACGGCCGCGCTCGCCATTGCCGCCCTGGCCGGATGTTCGACGTCGGGCTCCCCCAGCGCTGCCGGATCCACGTCGGCAGCGGCAGCGACCACGGCGGCGACGAGCACTCCCTCAGCCACCCCCAAACCAACCTCTCCGGCTCCGACGGCCACGACCGAACCGCCGGCAACGGCCACCCGGACAGGGGAACCGGCCGCGGCACCGGCGCTGTGCACCGCAACCCAGCTGACGGGCGCTTTGGATGACTCCGGTGGAGGTGCCGCGGGCAGCGTGTACATGAGCCTGCAGGTCACCAATTCGTCCCCGACGCCCTGCATCCTGGATGGCTACCCGGGGGTTTCGCTGGTGGCCAACGGAAACGGGACCCAACTCGGTGCCCCCGCGGACCGTGACCCGGCCTTGCCGTCGTCCGGACCCATCACCCTGGTTCCCGGCGGGGTCGCCGCAGCGCAGTTGCGTTACAGCCAAGCCGCCAACTACCAGTCCTGCGACCAGGTGCCGGCCGACGGTCTCCGGGTGTATCCGCCGAGCGCCACCGACGCCTTGTACATCGCCCATCCGCTGACCGGTTGCAGCGATCCGTC
This sequence comes from Micrococcaceae bacterium, assembly GCA_025465475.1. Classification (GTDB taxonomy): domain Bacteria; phylum Actinomycetota; class Actinomycetes; order Actinomycetales; family Micrococcaceae; genus Arthrobacter_M. The sequence continues at coordinate 89,801 of JAODMR010000005.1, read as the reverse complement.
ACTGGTGCTGCTCACCATCGGCGCGTTCCAGCACGCCTAGGCCGGGCGGGACCAGCCGGGCGCTGTTGGTCCGGCCATGCGGGACCAGCAAGAGGTTGGTCCGGCCATGCGGGCCGTGCCGCCGTCCAGACTGGCCCAGCGACAGTCGGCCCCGGTCAGGCGAGGTTCAAGTCAGGTGAGGTTCAAGGACGCGATGTCCACTTCGCGGCGCGGCTTGCGGCGGCCGTGGCGGAGCAGATGGAGCCGGTGAGCGGCGACGGCGAAACCGGCTGCGGTCAGCGCCTGCAGGCCCCCGCCCCATACGGGTGCACCGATGAACAGGCCAAGAAAGGCCGCAACCGAACCGACCAGCCCTGCGGTAACGATCACCCGGGCCCGTTCCAGCCAACCGAACAACACCACTGCCAGGGCCAGCACCAGCCAGGCGCCGCGTCCGTGGAAGGGGTCAATTCCAGCACCGAAGAGCGCGCCGACGGCGGCGCCGGCGAGGGTGTACAGGTAGGCGGACAACGGCCCCTTCAGACGGGGCGGATTCCGCCAATACCACAGCGTCATGCCCAGGCCAAGCAGCACCGAACCCACGATGTAGTAGCCGGCCAGCGCTGAGTTGCTGGACCAGGTCATCAGATCGACGGCAGCAGCCCCGAGAAAGAGCGCGGCCATGCTGACCATCAGGACCCAGTTGTTTCCCCCATGCCGCGAAACCACGGCCCCTCCACTTCCCGCTTATTGCCAGATCTGCCGCCGGAGACCTCCCGAACAACGGGAACGGCGAACGCCGGACGGCGGCAGGGTGCTTTCAGATTTAGGCTACCGTCCCTGTGGGAGTATTCCGGGACGGCACACCCGGGCGCCTAATTGTCGGTGCCATGTTGGATGATGGAGCCATGGACAGGAAGTCATGACTGCGGTCACTGGAACCGCAGGCGCGGTCGCAGGGCAGGCCCCTGCGGAAGGCACCGTCCACCCTGCCATGACCGGCTTCACGCGGGCGACGCGGGACTGGTTCCTGGGGGCCTTCCCGGAGCCAACTCCCGCTCAAGAGGGCGCTTGGCGCGCCATTTCCGCCGGTGCGCATTCCCTGGTCATTGCGCCCACGGGATCGGGTAAGACGCTTGCCGCGTTCCTCTGGGCCCTGGACCGACTGATGGCCACGGAACGGGATGCCGGCACCGCCACGTCAACTCGGGTGCTGTACATTTCGCCGCTGAAGGCTTTGGGCGTGGACGTGGAACGCAACCTTCGGGCGCCACTGATCGGCATCGCGCAGACCGCGAAACGGCTGGAGCTTCCGGCCCCCCACATCAGCGTCGGCGTGCGTTCGGGCGATACCCCTGCGGCCGAGCGGCGGTCCCTGTTGAGCCACCCTCCGGACATCCTGATCACCACGCCGGAATCCCTGTTCCTCATGCTGACCTCCAAGGCACGCTCAACCCTGACCGATGTGGACACCATCATCATCGACGAAGTGCATGCAGTGGCGGGCACCAAGCGTGGAGCCCATCTTGCCCTGACGCTGGAGCGCCTCGATGCCCTGCTGGCCAAGCCGGCACAGCGCATCGGCCTGTCCGCGACGGTGGAGCCACGCGAGACGGTAGCCCGGTTCCTGGCCGGATCGGCACCCGTGGAGATCGTTGCCCCTCCCACCACCAAAAACTGGAACCTAACCGTCACGGTTCCGGTGGAGGACATGACCCAGCTTCCCGCCGCGGCGGCCGCGCACGACCTCGGTCCGGCGTCGGGGCTGGCGCCCAACGCGTCCATCTGGCCGCATGTGGAGGAGAAAATCGTTGACCATGTGCTGGCGAATAACTCCACCATCGTCTTCGCCAATTCACGCAGGCTGGCCGAACGACTGACCGCGCGCCTGAACGAGATTTACACGGAGCGGTTGCTGCTGACCGAAGCCGGAAGCCCTTGGGCGCCGGACGGCGGGACCGGCGACGACGTCAGCCAGGTATCCGGCGCGCCAGGTGGCGGCGATCAGCCGTTGCGAACACCGGGACCACCGGCGCAGCTGATGGCCCAGGCCGGTGCCACGGCGGGAGCGGAACCCGTACTGGCCAAGGCCCACCACGGTTCGGTCTCGAAAGACCAGCGCGCCCTGATCGAGGACGACCTGAAATCCGGGCGGCTGCGCTGCGTGGTGGCGACCTCCAGCCTGGAACTGGGCATCGACATGGGCGCGGTGGACCTGGTGATCCAAGTGGAATCGCCACCCTCGGTGGCCAGCGGACTGCAGCGCGTGGGGCGGGCCGGCCACCAAGTGGGTGAAGTGTCCCAGGGAGTGCTTTTTCCCAAGCACCGCGCGGACCTGGTGCATTCCGCTGTCACCGTGGAACGGATGCTGGCCGGGAAGATTGAACCGCTCTTCGTGCCTGCCAACCCCTTGGACATCCTGGCGCAGCAGACCGTCGCCGCCACCGCACTCGGCGGCATCGACGTGGAGGAATGGTTTGACACGGTGCGGCGCAGCGCCCCGTTCGCCACCCTCCCCCGCTCGGCCTTTGACGCCACCCTTGACCTGCTCGCAGGACGGTACCCGTCCGACGAGTTTGCCGAACTCCGGCCCAGGATCGTCTGGGACCGGGTCGAAGGAACCATCACCGGCCGCCCCGGCGCGCAACGCCTCGCGGTGACCTCCGGTGGAACCATCCCGGATCGGGGACTCTTCGGGGTCTACATCGTGGGCTCGGAGGACGAGTCAGCCGCCGGGGCCAAGGCCAAGGGCGGCCGCCGGGTGGGCGAACTCGATGAGGAAATGGTGTACGAGTCCCGGGTCGGGGACGTTTTTGCCCTGGGCGCCACCAGCTGGCGGATTGAGGACATCACCCACGACCGCGTCCTGGTATCCCCAGCCTTTGGACAACCCGGCAAGGTCCCCTTCTGGAAGGGCGACTCGCTCGGGCGGCCCGTTGATCTGGGACGGGCCCTTGGCGCCTTCACCCGTGAACTCGCGGGAGCGGACCCGGCGGCAGCACTGGAACGCTGCCGCGCCACCGGCCTGGACGACTGGGCTGCGGGCAACCTGCTCGGCTACCTCACCGAGCAGAAACAGGCCACCGACATCGTGCCCAACGACCAGGTGCTGCTGGTCGAACGGTTCCACGACGAGCTTGGCGACTGGCGGGTGGTGCTGCACAGCCCCTTCGGCATGCCTGTTCACGCGCCGTGGGCACTGGCCGTTGCGGCGCGCCTGCACGCCCGCTATGGCTTGGACGGATCGGCGATGGCCTCCGACGACGGCATCGTGCTTCGGGTTCCCATGATGGATGACGAACCGCCAGGAGCCGATCTCTTCCTGTTCGACGCCGACGAGCTGGACGGAATCGTCACAGCGGAGGTGGGTGGATCCGCCCTCTTCGCGTCCCGCTTCCGGGAGTGCGCCGCCCGGGCACTGTTGCTGCCCCGGCAGAACCCCGGCAAGCGGTCCCCTCTGTGGCAGCAGCGTCAAAAATCCGCGCAACTCCTGGACGTCGCCCGGAAATATCCCACTTTCCCGATCGTGCTCGAAACCGTTCGGGAGTGCCTGCAGGATGTCTATGACCTACCGGCGCTGAAAGCTATCGCGGCGAGCATTGAGCGACGGGAGCTCCGGGTGGTCGAGACGACCACGCAACAGCCCTCGCCGTTTGCCCGCTCCCTGCTGTTCGGCTACGTCGCTTCGTTCCTGTACGAGGGCGACTCGCCCCTGGCCGAGCGCCGGGCCGCGGCGCTGTCCCTTGACCCGGCACTGCTGAATGAGCTGCTCGGACGCGCGGAGCTGCGGGAACTGCTTGACCCCCAGGTCATCGCGCAGACCGAAAAGGAATTGCAGCGACTCCTTCCGGACCGCAAAGCCCGGGGAATGGAAGGCACCGCGGACCTGCTGCGGCTTCTCGGGCCGCTCAGCCTTGAGGAAATCGCGGTGAGGCTGGAAGAGGTGGAGGGTTCCCCTGATACGGCTGCCGCGGCCTTGGCCCATGTGGAAGCACTGGTCAAGGCAAACCGGGCGCTGAAGGTGGGGATGGCCGGAGCCGAACGGTTCGCGGCCATCGAGGACGCCGCCCGACTGCGTGACGCACTGGGCATTCCGCTGCCCATGGGTGTGCCCCTGGCCTTCATCGAACCGGTGGCGGATCCCCTGGGTGACCTGTTGGGCCGATACGCCCGGACGCATGGCCCCTTCACCGCCCAGGAAGTGGCGGCCCGGCTCGGGTTGGGCGTCGCGGTGGTCAATACCGGCCTGGCACGGTTGGCGGTCGACGGCAGGATCGCCGAGGGCGAGTTCCGCCCCACGACGGCGGGACCGTTACCGGAAACAGGGGCAGACGGCCTCCCCGTGCGTGACGCGGCGACCACGCTGGCGCCGGCGCTGTCCGAGTGGTGCGACGTTGAGGTGCTGCGCAAGCTCCGTCGTCGGTCCCTGGCGGCGCTCCGGGCTGAAGTGGAGCCCGTTGACCCGGCCGCCTACGCCCGGTTCCTTCCCGCCTGGCAGCACGTCAGGCCCAGGAACCGTCGCGGTGCGGGCCAGTTACGGGGCCTGGACGGCGTGTTGACGGTGGTGGACCAGCTCGCGGGCGTACCTGTTCCGGCCTCTGCCATGGAGCCCCTCATCCTGGCCTCCCGGGTGACCGATTACGCCCCGGCCATGTTGGATGAGCTGACTGCCACCGGAGAGGTCCTCTGGTCCGGGGCCGGTTCGCTGCCTGGTGCCGACGGATGGATCAGCCTGCATGTGGCCGAGTCCGCCGAACTGACGTTGAACCCGCAGCCGGGATTTCAGCCGACCGACGTTCAGCAGCGCCTGTTGGACTACCTCGACGGCGGTGCGGCCTATTTCTTCCACCAGCTCCGGGAAGTGGCCGGCGGCATGGACACCGTGGCCACCGACGCGGAGGTGATGACTGCCCTCTGGGACCTGGTGTGGGCCGGACGCATCAGCAACGACACTTTCAGCCCGGTCCGCGCCCTGCTTGGCGGGGGCCACGGCGCGCACAAGCAACGCCAAGCCGCTCCGCGGCTCCGTTCCGGCGCGCGCGCCGGGAGGCTCGGCAGGGCTTCAGGAGCTGGCCTGCCAGGGCGGCCACCGTCCCGGAGCGCCCCCGCCCTGGCAGCAGGACGATGGACCATCCTGCCCTCCCCGTCGCTGGAGTCGACCATCCACGCCCATGCCATGGCCGAGCTGCTGTTGGACCGCTACGGCGTGGTCACGCGCGGCTCCGTGGCCAGTGAAAACATCCCGGGCGGCTTCGGGCTGATGTACAAGGTCCTGGCCCGGTTGGAGGAATCCGGCCGCTGCCGTCGGGGATACTTCATCGAACACCTTGGAGCCGCCCAGTTTGCGGTGCCCGCGACCGTTGACCGGTTGCGGTCCTTCAGCGAGGAAGCCCAACTGCAGCAACCCGAACCGGTAACCCTCGCCCTGGCAGCAACGGACCCGGCCAACCCCTATGGCGCGGCCCTGCCCTGGCCGGCGCTGGAAGTGGGGCACCGGCCGGGCCGGAAGGCGGGGGCGATGGTCGTAATGGTGGACGGCGTCTTGACCCTGTATGTGGAACGGGGCGGCAAGACGGTGTTGGCGTTCACGGAGCTGCCCGATCTTTTGGGGCTGGGCGCCGCCGCGTTGGTGGAGCTGGTGAAATCCGGCGGCGTGGACAAACTGGCCATTGAAAAGGTCAACGGACACGGCATCCTGGACACGACCCTGGCAGAGGCCCTGATGGCCGCGGGCGCCTACAGCACACCGAGAGGACTGCGGATCCGTGCCTGAGGGAGACACCGTCTGGCGGCAGGCCCGCCAGCTCGACGCCGCCCTCACAGGCCGGCAACTGACCATCTGCGATGTGCGGGTCCCTGCCTTTGCCACGGTGGACTTCACCGGTTCCACCGTTGACGCGGTGGAATCCCGGGGAAAGCACCTGGTGATCAGGACCGCCGGGCATCTGATTCACTCACATCTCAAAATGGAAGGCACCTGGCACATTTACCCCGCCGGCCCGGGCGTGCGGTGGCGGCGGCCGGCCCATACAGCACGGTGCATTTTGGGGACGGAAGCAAGCACCGTCGTCGGATTCTCCCTTGGCCTGCTGGAAATCGTGCCGGCCGACCAGGAGGACTCGATCCTGGGCTATCTTGGTCCGGACCTCCTGGGGCCAGACTGGGATGCGGAGTTGGCGTTGCAGCGGCTCCTCGCCCGCCCCGAGCGGGCGGTCGGCGTGGCCCTGCTGGACCAGCGAAACCTGGCCGGCATCGGCAACGTCTTCCGCAGCGAGTTGTGCTTCCTGGTGGGAATCCATCCCGAGCTGCCGATAGGCCAAGTACCTGACCTGCCCCGCCTGGTGGCGTTGTCCAAGCGGCTGTTGGAGGCGAACAAGGCCCGCACCAACCGGAGCACCACCGGCGGGCCTGCCCGCGGGGACGCAGCGATGTGGGTGTACGGCAGGGCCGGCCGGCCCTGCCGGCGGTGCGGCACGACTGTGCGGCATGACACCTCCGCGGACCCGGACGCACCGACGCAGCAGCCTAGGGATATCTACTACTGTCCCCATTGCCAGCCGGTGCCGCGGCTAGAGTAAAAGCAAGAACGGGTGCGGCGGTTCAACGTCGCGTCCGCCACGACAACGAGCGGTGGATGAGCATGGCGACGATAACCAGAATGTTCAATTGCAGCGCCCGCGACGTATGGAACGTCCTCGCTGACGGCTGGCTGTACCCTTCCTGGGTGGTGGGGGCGTCCCGCATGCGGGACGTGGAGGGCCGCTGGCCCGAAGAGGGCGCCACCCTGCACCACTCGGTGGGTGCCTGGCCCGTCCTGATCAACGACAGCAGCTACGTCACCGCGGCGGAGCCGGGACGTCGGCTGGAACTCGTCGCACGGGGCTGGCCCCTGGGTGAGGCAAAGGTGGACCTGGTCATGGAGGACGTCCCCGGCGGCTGCCAGGTCAGCATCACCGAGGACGCCATTCGTGGACCCGGCCTCGCCGTTCCCAAGCTGCTCCGGGACCCCACCATCCGGTTCCGGAACAAGGAGACCCTCAAGCGGCTGCAGTTCCTGGCCGAAGGCCGGGCCGGTGAGATCTCCGGGGCGCAGTCCTGAACCGGCACCCCCATCCGTATTTCAGTGACACCCCGCGCGACGGGGCCCCGGAAATGACTTCCGGGACCCCTGGTGCGAAGCAAAAAAACGGATGGCGCCTGTTTAGGGCTGCAGGACAACCTTGATGCAGCCGTCTTCCTTCTTTTGGAACTTCTCGTACATGGCCGGGGCCTCATCCAGCCCCACCCGGTGAGTCACCAGATCCATCACGCCCAGCGGATCGGATTCGTCCTCCACCAGCGGCAGCAGGTCATCTATCCAGCGCTTGACGTTGCACTGGCCCATCCTCAGCTGGATTTGCTTGTCGAACATTTTCATCAGCGGCATCGGGCTGGCGGTGCCGCCGTAGACGCCGCTGAGGGAGATGGTCCCGCCACGGCGCACAGCCTCCACCGCACCGTGGACCACCACCAGCCGGTCGACGCCGGCCGTTTCGATGGCTTTCTGGGCCAGTTTGTCCGGCAGCAGTCCGACGGCGTTTTGGGCGAAGGCGCCCAAGGGTGCACCGTGCGCCTCCATGCCCACCGCGTCGACAATGGAGTCGGGTCCGCGGCCCTCCGTCCGTTCCTGCAGCTCCCCGGTGATTCCCTTGGAGTAGTCAAGGGTTTCCACGCCGTGCCGTTCCGCCATGGCGCGGCGTTCAGGAACCGGGTCCACGCCGATCACCCGGTAGCCAAGGTGCTTGCCGATCCGGCTCGCAAATTGACCCACCGGCCCCAATCCGAACACCGCCAGGGTTCCGCCGTCGGGCACGTTCGCATACTGCACGCCCTGCCAGGCGGTGGGAAGGATGTCGGAGAGGAAGAGGTACCGGTCGTCCGGCAGTTCCGACCCGACCTTGATCGGGCCGTAATCAGCATGGGGAACCCGGAGGTACTGCGCCTGGCCGCCGGGAACAGAACCGTAGAGCTCGGAGAAGCCGAAGAGCGCAGCGCCGGTTCCCTTTTCCCGGATCTGCGTGGTTTCGCATTGGGACTGCAGCCCCTGCCGACACATGTAACAATGCCCGCAGGAGATGTTGAAGGGGATCACCACCCGGTCGCCCTTCTTCAGGTTGGTGACGCCGCTTCCTACCTCTTCGACGATGCCCATCGGTTCGTGCCCCAGAACGTCGTGCTTGTTCATGTAGGGGCTGAGCACCTCATAGAGGTGCAGGTCCGAACCGCAGATCGCGCTTGAGGTGATGCGAACGATCGCGTCGGTGGGTTCCTGCAGGACCGGGTCCGGAACGTCTTCGACCTTTACCGAGCGCCGTCCGTGCCATGTCAAAGCCTTCACGATTTGCCTCCTGAAATGTCCGGGCGAGGCCCGGGTTGGATAAGGAATGCCGTAATTCGAACTTAGCCTGTTCCCGCCCAGAATGCTAAGCAAGCTTACGAATTTCAACCCCGGTACCCTTAACCAGTGATGCAATCCCCTCTGCCCGTCCGCGACGGCGTCAACGCCACCCGACTCAGGCTTCCCGGCGAGGGACCGTGGGGAACCGCCATGGAGTATGTCCTGGACCGCTTCGGGCACGTCGACCCGCAGGGCGTGGTGGAGCGTTTTGAGCGCGGCGAGGTGCAGGCCCTGGGCGGGGCTATCGTCACTCCGACAACGCCCCTGTCCGAACACACCTTCATTTGGTATTACCGTGAGCTTCCCACGGAGGAACGCCTGCCGGTGGAACTGGCGGTACTGCACCGTGATGATGACCTGGTGGTGGTGGACAAGCCACATTTCCTGCCGACCACTCCGGGCGGCATGTTCGTCGCCGAGTCTGCCCTGGTTCGGCTGCGCGTACTCCTCGACGAACCCGACCTCGTACCGATCCACCGCCTGGACCGGATGACCGCCGGCGTGTTGCTGTTTGCCGCGAACCCTGCCACCCGCGGGAAATATCAGCTCCTGTTCGAAAAGCGCCGGGTCCGGAAGCTGTACGAGGCGGTGGCTCCCGTCGCCCCCGACCTCGAACTGCCCAAGGTGGTCCGCAGCCGGATGGTGAAGTCCCGCACCTACCTTCTGGCCCAGCAGGTTGAAGGTCCCCCCAATGCGGAAACCCGGATCGAGCTCGCCGCCACCCGGACGAATGACGATGGCCGCACCTTGGGCCTCTACCGGTTGGAGCCGCATACGGGCAAGACGCACCAGTTGCGCGTGCACATGGCATCCCAGGGCGTCGGTATTTTGAACGACCGGTTTTATCCGGAACTGCTGCCCGAGTCACCGGACGATTACGAGAATCCGCTGCAGTTGGTGGCGCGTGCCATCGAGTTCACTGACCCGCTCAGCGGCCGGGAGGTTGAGTACCGGAGCCTGCGGCCGCTCAGTGCGTTTCCTGTCTGCTGACAAAAACGTCACGGAAGGCATCAGCGACCGCGGGGCGCGCCAGAACAAATTCGAGGCGCTGCACAGAACCTGAGGGCATGTGCCGGACATGCCGCTGCACGGCTTTGGACGCTGCGTCGGCAACCCGATCGGCGGGCCACCCGTAGGCTCCAGCGCCAACCGCGGGGAACGCCACTGACGCTGCGTGCAGCTCCTCCGCCACAATGAGGCTGCGCGCAAAGCAGGATACAAGAAGAGCCTCATCCAGCTGCCCGGCGCCACGGTTGGGTCCTACGGTATGGATGACCCAGCGCGCGGGCAGATCGAATCCGCCGGTCGCGATGGCGTCCCCGGCCGGCAGCCCTCCGGGCAGGACGGTTTTTCGCACCTCCCGGCAGGCAGCCAGGAGCTGCGGTCCCGCGGCCCGGTGGATCGCGCCGTCGACGCCGCCGCCGCCCAGCAGAGTTGAGTTCGCGGCGTTCACAATCGCGTCAACTTCCCGCACGGTGATATCACCTTCGATGATGCTGATGTCCATGGGGACAGTGTGGCACCGCGCGCTTCATTGGACTACCAGCGGTTACGGGGACCGGATAGATTGTGCCGGTGGACATTTCGGGGCTGGGTGGGTGGAGTCCGGCGCTCTATCCGCTGATCCTCGTGACCGTGGCGCTGGACGCGTTGATGCCGCCCCTGCCCGCCGAGGTGCTCGTCGTGACAAGCGGGGCATTGGCGGCCTCCGGCCAAGCCCTGCTTCCCGTGGCCTGGCTCAGCACCGTCGTGGGATCGTTCGTGGGTGACCTGCTGGTCTACGGGTTGTTCCGGCGGCGGCTCACCCATGTGCTGGACAGGTTCCGTTGGGGCAGGACGGTACACAGGCTCATCCGCCGGGCGGTGGAACGCGGCGGCCGGTCCTCCACCGCGGCGGCCATGGTCGCCGGTCGCTTCCTGCCGGCGGGCAGGACAGCCACCATGGCGGCCGCCGGCGTCGCGGCACTGCCGGCGATCCGGGTGGTCCGGGCCAGCGCCCTCGGATCCGCGCTGTGGGCCTCCTGGACGGTGGGTTTGGGCTACCTGACCGGCCGCACCATTGATCTGCCGTTCTGGGCAAACTCGCTGATTGGTGCGGCACTCGGCCTCGGCGTCGGAATTCTCATGGCGGCGGTCCTGGCGATCCGCCGCCGGGCCGGCCGCCCGAGCAAGACTGCCACCCATCCCTCGGGCGCGGGCAGCGGCGATGGCGTTGGCGTCGACAACACGGACAACCCGGGATCCTAGCCGCCAGGAAGGTGACCCGGAGCCAGCGATGGCCCGGATCAGCCCAGCGGGATCCACCGCCCCCGCTGGCGCCGGAGGACGCCCAACCGCGCCGTGTCGGCAATCGAATCGACGGCGTGCTTCATGGCGGCCGCAGAGTCGCGGGCCTGACGGTCCTCCAGGTCCTGCTGCGTCGCCTCCACGGTGAACCGCAGGGTGATCTGCGGCACTCCGCGGACCAGGTCCAGTTGGGTTGCCTCCACCAGGTGACGGGAACCCAGGGCGGCGACGGCCGTGGACATCACTGCTTCCGGCGCCACTCCGGGACGGAGCCCCGTGACCGGCAGGACGGCGCGGAAGGAAGGCATGGGATTACCCTAACAACGCCGTGTCGGGCGCCTTTATCCCGTGTTGCGCATTCCGGCCGCCACACCGTTGATGGTGATCAGCATGGCCCGCTGCAGCTGCTCGGCGCCCTCTTGGTCGGACTTTTCGTCGGCGCCGGCACGGACCCGGCGCAGGAGTTCCACCTGGAGGTAGGAAATCGGGTCGAGGTACTGGTCCCGGACGGACAGCGACCGTTTAAGCGTGGGCTGGTGATCCAGCAGCTCCGCTTCATCCATCAGGTTGCGGACCTCGGCGACGGTGAGCTCATACTCGGCACGGATGTCAGCGAACAGGTGCTGCAGCTCCTCAGGCACCAGCGAGGAGACGTAGTGCGCAGCGATGTCCATGTCCGTTTTGGCGAGGGTCATTTCGACGTTGGACAACACGGAACGGAAGAAGTTCCAGCGCTGCAGCATGTCCTGCAGGTCGCCCTCACGCCCCGCCTCGCGGGCGGCTTTCAGCCCCGACCCCACGCCATACCAGCCGGGTACGATCTGGCGCGACTGGGTCCAGCCGAACACCCACGGAATAGCGCGCAAGCCGCCCAGCCCGGCCCCGGAGTCCGGCCGCTTGGAGGGCCGGGACCCGATGTTCAAGGAACCCAGCTGCTCCACTGGCGTGGACGCCAGGAAGTACGCCGGCAGGTCGGCGTCCTCGATCAGCGCCCGATAACGGGCGAACGCCGCGTCCGAAACCACTTCCATGGTCTGGGCAAACCGCTCCCGTTCGTCGTCGGACGTGCGCGGGCTGCGGTGCAGTGCCGAACCCTGGAGTACCGCCGCCACCGACAATTCCAGGTTCTCCCTGGCCAATTCAGGCAGCGAGTACTTGTCACTGATGACTTCGCCCTGCTCGGTGAACTTGATTTCCCCTTCGAGGACGCCGTTCGGCTGGGCCAGGATCGCGTCGTAGGTGGGTCCGCCACCGCGTCCGACAGAACCGCCGCGGCCGTGGAAGAGCCGCAGCCGCACGCCATGCCGGGCAGCGACGTCGCGCAGCTTGCGCTGGCTCTTATGGATCTCCCATAGCGAGGTGAGCACACCCGATTCCTTGTTGGAATCCGAGTAGCCGAGCATGACCTCCTGCACGTCCCCGCGGAGCCGGACGATTTCCCGGTACGTGGGGTCGGACAGCAGCTCGTCCACGATCCGTTCCGACGCGCGCAGTTCCTCCACGGTCTCCAGCAGCGGGGCGAAGCCGATCCGGGCAAAGCCAGGAGAGCCGTTGCCGTACACGTCCAGCAGACCGGCTTCCCGGGCGAGCAGGGCGGGCGCCAACACGTCGTCGGCTCCGCGGGTCATCGACACGATGTAGGTTTCGATGACGTCCGGACCGTAGGTTTCCAACGCGGAGCGGATCACCCCGAACACGTCGAAGGTCTTGTGCGCTTCGGGGTCCAGCGGCGCCGGGTTGGGCGCCAACGGACGGCGGGACGCCAGTTCGGCCGAGAGCACCTTCATCCTGTCCTCGCGGCTGAGCTCACCGTAAGGGGTGTCCAGTTCGCCCAAGCGGTCCACCAGTTGCCCAACGACGGCGTGGTGGTGGTCGGCGTGTTCACGGATGTCCAGCGTGGCCAGGTGCAGCCCAAAGGAGGAGATGACCCGCCGGGCGGTGGCCAGCGCCCCGTCCGCAGCCAGCGACGCGGAGTGCGCGCGCAGGGAGTGCTCCAGCAGGGTCAGCTCGTCCAGGATTTCCGCTGTGCAGGTGTAATCCCTGCCGGGCTGGTGGGCGGTCCCCTTCTGCACCCGCGCGGCCGTGTTGAGGAGTTTCGCCTTGATGCAGGTCAGCTTCAACCGGTAGGGCTCCTGGGCGTTCAGTTCCAGGACGCGCTTGTCCAGGCCCGGCAGGTTCCGCAGATCCACCGCGATGGAGTCCATCAGCGCCCGGTCGGTGCCGACGATCGCCGTCGAACTGGACAGCGCGGTGATGAGCTCGTCCAGGAAGTAAATGGCGATCCGGACCGCATGCTGGTTTTGGATCCGCAGGACGTTCCGGGTGACGTCAGCAGTGACGTTGGGGTTGCCGTCCCGGTCCCCGCCGATCCAGGAGCCAAACTTGATCGGGGCTTCCGCTGCCGGCAGGCTCACCCCATGTTCGGCCAGCAACTCGCTGAAGTCGGTCAGCAGGTCCGGGACAGTGTCGGTCAGTATGTTGCCCAGGTAGTAAATTGCGTTGCGGGCCTCATCCATCGGTGTCGGACGCACTTGGCGGAGCTCATCGGTTTGCCAGATCAGGTCGATCAGCTCCGCCAGCTGGCGGTCCTGACGGCGGCGGGCGCTGCTGTCTTCAGGAGTGCTTTCCGCCAGCAGGGCCGATAGCCGGCGGATCTTGTCCAACACGGAGCGCCGCGACGCCTCGGTCGGGTGGGCGGTGAAGATGGGACGGACGTCCAGCGCGTTCACCACCTCCTGCAGCACCCCGGTGCCTGCCTCAGCGGCGATTCCGGCAACCGCTTGGGCGAGCCAGCCGTCCTTTTCCGCCCGGTTTCGCAGCCCCCGAACACGGTTGACCTGTTCTGCCGCGTTGGCCAGATGGAAATAGGAGGCGAAGGCCCGCACCAGATCGGTGGCCTGGTCCAGCGGCAGTCCGGCCAGCAGGGCGCGCACCTGGGCTGCTACGTCCTCGCTTCCGGTCTCCTTGGATTCCTTGGTCAGTAGTCGGACCTTCTCCACCAGGTCCAGCAACTCCTGGCCGTGCTGGCGGACCAGCGATTCGCCCAGCAGGGTGCTGATGCGCCGCACATCCCGTCGCAGCTCGGCATCCAGGTCGGGTCCAACGGGCGTTTCGGACGGAACTTCTGCTGGGGTGTTGGACGGTGCAGCTGCTGGCGCATCGGTGCTCATGAGGGAATCCTTACGGTCCGGGACGGGGGACTCGTATGCTGCGCTGGATACGGGAGGTGTGTTCGGTGACACATCAGGATGGATACTACCGAGAACCCGCGCAGGCACCGAATTGAGTCCAGATACCCGCCATGTGTCCCGTAACGCAGCTGAATCGCAGCGCACGTCGTGGCGGAATAGGAGCACAAGGCGGCGCGTTGAACCGCTCATGACAGCCGTTACAGCGCCTCAGGTTCCGTCCGCACTGCTCGAGCGTTGGCACCGCTTCCGCACCAACCGCAATAAGGTGCTGGCCACCGAGCATGGCTGGTTGACCCTGACCTCTTTCCAATGGCTCCCTGCAGCGCCGGGCGCCCTTGAGTTGGTTCCGGGCCGTTGGAGCACCGACGGTACGACGGCGGTCCTCACGGCCGCGGCATCGGACGGGTTTGTTGTGGTCGCCACCGGGGAGCCGGTGGAAGGAACCGTGCAGGCGGTGCTGCAGGATGAGGAGTCGCTGCTCTGGGTGCAACAGGGCACCATCGTCGTGGAGCTCGTGATGCGGGCGGGCCGCTACGCGGTGCGCACACGGGACTCCACCTCCCCAGTCCTCACGAACTTTCAGGCAGTACCCGTCTTTGATTTCCGCCCGGACCTGGTGGTAGAGGGTCGCTTTGAGCCGTATCCGCAGCCGCAGACCGAGCCCATTCGGACGGCCCACCCCGACGTCCCGGGTGTGGCCACACTGGTGGGAGAGGTGGTTTTCGAACTCGGCGGACGCACTCTGCGGCTGGCGGCGGAAGAGGAAAAACTGGGCGCGTTGGTCCTGAGTTTCTCCGATGGCACCAGTGGGGTCAGCACGGACGATTGGCGCAAGCTGGAAACAACCAGGCCGCGACCGGACGGAACCCTGGTCCTGGACTTCAACCGCACCATCAACTACCCGAGCGCGTTTACGGCATTTGGCACGTGTCCGCAGCCGGTTGCGGGTAATCGGCTGCCGGTTTCGATTGAAGCCGGGGAACGACAGGTCGCGTCAAAGAATGGCTGAAACCCCTGTGATGGCCCGGCCCGCAATGAGGGTGTTGATTTCGTGGGAGCCTTCGTAGGTGTAGATCGCCTCCGCGTCGGAGAAGATGCGGGCCATCCGGTAATCAGTGAGGATGCCGTTCCCGCCCAGCAGGTTTCGGCCCAGCGCCACCGTTTCGCGCATGCGGGTGGTGGTGAACGCCTTCGCCAGGGCAACCTGCTCCATCTGCACGCTGCCGCGCTCGTCCTGCAGCTGCGCCAGCCGGGCCATCATGGCCAGGCTGGCCGTCGCATTCCCCAGCATCTGCACCAGCTGCTGCTGCACCAGCTGAAAGGACGCCAGCGGACGGCCGAACTGTCGCCGCTCCACCGCGTAGGCCCGTGCGACGTCGAAGGCGGCCAACTGCTGCCCCACCGCCTGCCACGCCACCATGAGCCTGGATCCCAGCAGCAGCTGGTTCGTGTCCTGGAAGGTGTTGATGCCGGGAAAGCGGTCCCGCTCAGGAACACGGACGTCCGTCAATTGGATGTTCGCGTTCTGGACGGTCCGCAATGCGATCTTGTGTTCGATCCTGGTCCGCTGCACTCCTGCCGAGGAGGCGTCCAACACGAAGCCGCGCACCTGTCCGGTGTCCGCATCCCGGGCCCACAGCAGCATGTAATCGCAGAACGTACCATTGCCGATCCAGCGCTTGGAGCCGTTGAGGATCCAGTCCGAACCGCTGCGGCGGGCGGTGGTCACCATGCCACCGGCCACGTCGCTGCCGTGTTCGGGCTCCGTCAGGGCGAAAGCCCCGGTGATGCGCAGCGCCATGGCATCGGCCAGCAGCCTGTGCTTCTGCTCCTGGGTGCCGAACTGGTGCAGCGACTCCACGAACAGGTCATGGTGCACCAGGAAGAACGTGGCCAGCGAGGTGTCCGTGCGGGTCATTTCCGCAATCAGCAGACCGGTGAAAAGATGGCTGTAGCCCTGCTGCACCGGAGTGCTGAGCTGCAGCTCCGCCAGGCGGGGAAGGATTTCCGAGGGGAAGGTTGCGCTGGTCCACCAGGCATCAGCGTGCGGTGCGACGTCCTGCGCCAGGAAGCTGCGCAGCTCGCTCAGCTTCGCGCGTTCACGGGTGCTGAGCATGGATTCGAAGTCGTAAAAATCGACCGCTGGTAGGGCGTTCACTTGGGCTGCATCCGGATGGCCCCGTCAAGGCGTATCGTTTCGCCGTTGAGCATTTCGTTCTCCACAATGTGCAGGACCAACGCCGCGTATTCCTCCGCCTTGCCCAGCCGGGAAGGATGCGGGACCTGCCGTCCCAGCGAATCCTGGGCCTCCTGCGGCAGGCCCGCCATCATGGGCGTCTCGAAAATGCCAGGTGCAATGGTCATCACGCGGATCAGCGAGCGCGCCAGTTCACGGGCCAGGGGCAGAGTCATGGCCGCCACACCGCCCTTGGACGCGGCGTAGGCGGGTTGCCCGATCTGCCCGTCGAAGGCTGCCACCGACGCGGTATTGATGATGACACCGCGCTCGGCGGTGCCGTAGGGGCCGGGGACGGGCTCCGTTTCCGCCATCTGTGCTGCGGCCAGCCGCAGCACGTTGAAGGTGCCCACCAGGTTTACCTGCACGACCCGCTGGAAAGCTTCCAGCGGCAACACGCCGTCCCTGCCCAAAACCTTTCCCGGCGTTCCGATCCCGGCGCAGTTCACCACGACCCGTAGCGGCGCCATCGAGGCAGCCGCCGCCAGCGCGGTCTGCACCTGGCCCTCGTTGCCGACGTCGGCGGGCACAAAAAGCACCCGCTCCCCCAGCTCGCGTGCCAGGTCTGCTCCGGGCGATTGGGGCAGGTCCAGGATGACGACGGCGCCACCACCGGCGTGCAACCGGCGGACGGTGGCCGCGCCCAGGCCGGACGCACCGCCGGTGACCAGGGCAGCAGCATCAGCAATGTCCATGGATTCCCCCTTTGGAATCGAGGGCCACCGGCCCTGCATTCGTTAACGCAGCCTAACTGAAACCGTGGGATGCAGGAACAGGACCGCCGAAGCCTAGGGTGAACCAATGGATGTTTCGGCGTTTACGTGGGCGCAGCGGGCCCAGGCCGCCGCCCGGAGCGTGCATGTGCTTTTCGGGCAGTCCCTGATCGGCCTGCCCGGCACCTGGCTCGGCGCCCCGGCAGCGCCGCGCCTCCGGGGGCTGCACTGGGGCAGCGAATGGCATTACTGGTGGCAGGCCCACTACCTGGACTGCCTGATCGATGCCGCCTCCCGGGCCATGGGCTCGGGCGGCGCGGAACCTAATGGGCGGTGCGACACGGACGACGGCGGTCCTGACGATCCGCTGCTGCTCGCCTTCCGGCTGTTGCGCACGATCCGCCTGCGCAACTGGGGCAGGCTGACGAACAGTTATTACGACGACATGGCCTGGCTGGCGCTCGCGGTGAAGCGCCTGGACGCCGCCGCCAGCGGGCGCCCGGCCATCGGCTCCTTCGGTGCCCAGCACCCAAACCAGCGGCGCGGCCGGCTGCCCCGCTTAGGGCCGGTGCGGTCCGCCACCCACACCCTGCACCGACAGTTGCAGGGCGCCTGGTCCAGTGAGCTTGGCGGCGGCATCTACTGGTCACGCGCCAGGGACTACAAGAACACCCCGGCGAACGGACCCGCGGCCTTGTACTTTGCCCGGGCCGGGGACACCACCCGGGCCGCCGGCATCCTCGATTGGCTGGAACTGCAGCTATTTGACCCGGAACTCGGCCTGTTCCTGGACGGCGTGCACCCCACCCCGGAGGGTCCGGTGCTGGAGCGGCCCCTGTACACCTACAACCAGGGTCCGGTCCTCGGGGCGCTGCTGGAACTCGGCGGGGCACGAAATCTGGCCCGGGCCGCGGATCTGGTCGAGGCCATTGACAGGCATCTGACGGTGCAACGGGGTCAGGCGCACCCCCTGCTGCTGCACGAAGGCGGTGACGGCGGGCTGTTCACCGGCATCCTGGTGCGCTACCTGGCGCTCGCGGCCCGGGATCCGGCCCTTCCCGCTCCGACCCGCGCGCTGGCTACCCGGTTGGTGCTGGATACCGCTGAAGTCCTCTGGGACGGCCGCTGCCCAGCGCCGCCTCGTGGCAAACCCCGCGGCGTCGGAGTCGGCACTCGGCTTGTCGTCTTTCCCGCCGTCCATTCGCCGGCCGGACCCACCGAGGCAACCACGGCCGCCGTCGCAACCACGGCCGCCGTCGCACCCATCGGTACTCCCGACGTCGTCGGACTTTCCAGCCAGCTGCAGGCCTGGATGACCTTCGAAGCGGCCGCCCTGCTCAGAAGCGGGAGCCCCGACACCGCTCTGTGACCGATTAGGAAACGTTCATGTTGCGTAATTACGGTCCGGGTTGCCACAATGAAGGGCAGCCCAGTGCCGCCCCATCGAAAGGCTCCGCCGTGACGTTCCATCCCAAAGTAGTTCGCCGATCCTTCCTGGCCGCCGCCGTCGCGGCCTCACTGACGGTCCTCACGGCGTGTGGAGGCAGCAGTTCCAGCACGGCCGGCAGCAGCTCGGCCGGCTCGGATGGGATCACGATCTACAACGCGCAGCATGAATCGCTGACCCAGGAATGGGTGGACGCCTTCACCGCGCAAACCGGCATCAAAGTGACCCTGCGCAATGGCAGCGACACCGAACTGAGCAGCCAGCTGGTGCAGGAGGGAGCAAACTCTCCAGCCGACGTCTTCCTCACCGAAAACTCCCCGGCCATGACCCAGGTGGAAAACGCAGGGCTGTTCGCCGATATTGCGGCCGACACCCTGGCCCAGGTTCCCGAGGGCTTCCGGCCCTCCACCAACAAATGGACCGGTATCGCCGCCCGCAGCACCGTGTTCGCCTACAACACGACCAAACTGAGCGAGGACCAATTGCCGGCGTCCCTGATGGACCTGGCTGATGCGCAGTGGAAGGGCAAGTGGGGCGCGTCGCCCTCCGGTGCTGACTTCCAGGCCATCGTTTCCGCGATGTTGGAGCTCAAGGGCGAGGACGCCACCGCGGCATGGCTGAAGTCCATGAAGGACAACTCCGTCGCCTACAAGGGGAACAGCACTGCCATGAAGGCGGTGAACGCCGGAGAATTGGAAGGCGCCGTGATCTATCACTACTACTACTTCGGCGACCAGGCCAAGACGGGTGAAAACAGCGCGAACGTGGCGCTGCACTACTTCCGCAACCAGGATCCCGGAGCCTTCGTCAGCATCTCCGGCGGCGGAGTGCTGTCCTCCAGCAAGCACCAGGACCAGGCACAGCAGTTCCTCGCGTTCGTCACCGGCAAGGCCGGGCAGGAAGTGCTGCAAAAGGGCACGTCCTTCGAATACCCGGTCGCCAGCGACGTTCCCGCCAACGAGAAGCTGACCCCCCTGGCGGATCTCCAGGCCCCGTCGGTGGATCCCGCCAAGCTCAATTCGCAGAAGGTCACGGACCTCATGACCGAGGCTGGGCTACTGTAAACCTGTGGTTCCACCCGCAACAACAACTCCTTCCGTCACCGGACAGCCGAGCGTCCGCGTCCTCAGCGCAGGACGCTTTCCCGGACAGAAAAAGCCCACTGGGCGGCGCCGGCGGCCTCCAACATCAGTGGTGATCCTCTGCATCCTGGTGGCGGTGTTCGCCCTGCTGCCGCTGGGGTATGTCATCGCCATGACCATCGGGGCCGGGTGGGACACCGCCGCCAAGCTGGTGTTCCGCCCCCGGGTGGGCTACCTGCTGCTGAACACCGTCTGGCTGATCGTGTTCACCGTGCCGCTCTGCGTGCTGCTCGGCGTCGCGGGCGCCTGGCTGGTCGAGCGGACCCGGCTGGTGGGACACCGGGCCTGGTCCCTGTTGCTGGCCGCCCCGCTGGCCATCCCCGCATTCGTCAACAGCTACGCCTGGGTCAGCGCCGTGCCCTCCCTGCACGGCGTGTCCTCCGGCGTGCTCATCGCCACGCTGTCCTATTTCCCCTTGGTCTACATCCCCGTCGCCGCGTCCCTGAGCCGGCTGGACCCGGCCCTGGAGCAGTCGGCCGCCGCGCTCGGGCTGGGGTCCTGGCGCGTTTTCGGCCGGGTGGTGCTGCCCCAACTGCGGCTGGGCATCGCCGGCGGAGCGCTGTTGGTTTCCCTGCACCTGCTCGCGGAATACGGCGCGTTCGCCATGATCCGCTTCGACACGTTCACCACGGCGATTTACGAGCAGTTCCAATCGACCTTCAACGGCACCGCCGCGAATATGCTGGCCAGCGTACTGGTGCTGTCCTGCCTGCTGCTGCTGTTGGCCGAGTCCCGCAGCCGCGGCAGCGCCCGGTACGCGCGGATCGGTCCCGGCGCGCAGTCGGCCCCGGTCCGGCTGCCCCTGGGATTCCACCAGGTGCCCGCGCAGCTGGGCCTGCTGGCCCTGACAGTGCTCGCCCTGGGGGTTCCGCTGTTCCACGTGCTGCGCTGGCTGCTGGCCGGGGGCGGGGCCGTTTGGCAGCGACCGGAACTGGCCTCCACGTTGCTGCAGACCCTCGGATACGGTCTGGCCGGAGCCCTGGCCACCACGCTGCTGGGGTTCCCGGTGGCCTACCTTTCGGTGCGGCATCCCGGCCGGTTGAGCCGGGCCCTGGAAGGGGTCAACTACATCAGCAGCTCCATGCCGGGCATTGTCGTGGCACTGGCCTTCGTGACCATCACGGTGCGCGCCCTGCCAGGCGTTTACCAGACCTCGGTGGTGCTGGTCGCCGCCTATGTGCTGTTGTTCATGCCGCGGGTGCTGGTCAACCTCCGCGCGGGCTTGGCGCAGGCTCCGCGTGAGCTTGACGAGGCCGCCATGGCCCTGGGCAAACCACCGCTGGCGGCCTTCCTGCGGGTGACGTTACGGCTCAGCGCCCCAGCTGCGGCCGGCGGAGCGGCGCTGGTGTTCCTCGGCGTCGTCAACGAGCTGACGGCCACGCTGCTGCTCTCGCCGAACGGAACCAAGACCCTGGCCACCGAATTCTGGGCCCTCAGCAGTGAAATCGACTACAGCGGAGCAGCGCCGTACGCGCTGCTGATGATCCTGCTGTCCACGCCCATGACGTACCTCCTGTTCACGCAATCCAAGAAAGCAGCCGGTCAGTGACTCAACAACCGTCGAATATCGCCCGGCGGAGGACGCCGCGGGAATCGGGGGACCCGCAGCCCACGCAAGGTTCGGGAAGCTCGTCCCGGCCACGGCCCGAATACGCGCAGGGACAGCGGATGTCCGAGGCCGTGGCGCGAAGCACCGACACGCATCTGGACCTGGCGGGCGTCACCAAGTCCTTCGGTGCCACCCCGGTCCTCACCGGGGTGGACCTGGCCGTATCCAAGGGCAGCACGACGGCGATCGTTGGTCCCTCCGGTTCCGGGAAGACCACCCTGCTGCGCCTCATCGCCGGCTTTGAAGCACCGGACGCCGGCCGCATCACTTTCGCTGGCGCCGTGGTGGCGGGCGACGGACACTGGGTTCCGGCACACCGGCGCCAAGTGGGCTACGTGGCCCAGGACGGCGCACTGTTTCCGCACCTGACTGTCGGGCAAAACGTTGCGTTTGGTCTGCCGCGCCGGGGCAGGGCCGCAGCCGGGCGGGTCGCTGAGCTGCTGGAGATGGTCTCCATGGACCCCGCCTACGCGTCCAGGCGTCCCTCCGAGTTGTCGGGCGGCCAGCAGCAGCGGGTGGCCCTGGCGCGGGCCCTGGCCCGCGAGCCGGAACTGATGCTGCTGGATGAGCCCTTCAGCGCGCTCGACGCCGGGCTCCGCGCCGCGACCCGGCGTGCTGTCGCCGGCACCCTCGCCGCAGCCGGAGTGACGACCATCCTGGTCACCCATGACCAGGGCGAAGCCCTGTCCTTTGCGGACCAGGTGGCTGTCATGCGCGCCGGCCGGCTGGCACAGATTGGAAACCCGTTCGTCGTTTACACCCGGCCTGCCGACCAGGCCACCGCGGAGTTTTTGGGCGACGCCGTGATCCTTGATGCCTGGCTGGAGGGCAGCCTGGCCACCTGCTCGCTGGGCGGCATCCCGGTACGCCGACCGCCGGCGCAAGGGCATGTGAAACTCATGCTCAGGCCTGAACAGATCCGCATCAGCGCCGACGGGCCCATCTCCGGCCGGGTGGTGGAAACGGACTACTTTGGACCCGAAACGACCGTCCGGATCCGGCTCAACGCGGTCCGACCAGACCCTGCCATACCCAGTGAGCAGCAGCCCGGCGGAGGCGAAGTCATCACCATCCGGCACTGGAACGCCATGTTGGCCCGCCCCGGCCACGAGCTGTTCCTCCGCGTGGTCGGTGAGGGAGTCGCCTTCCCCTGCGACGACTCACGGATGGCCCCTAGCTAGACCGGCCGGCGCTTTTGCGGATACGGGGTTTCTCCGCTGGCGAGCATCCGGACGAATCCCTCGATTTTGCGTTGCCTGGTTTCTTTGGCCTTGGCCAGGTTGACCCGGTAAATCAGGGAGTAGCGGTTCGTTGCGGTGAGCACGTCGAACATGGCCTGCGCCGCCGGGTCGGCTGCGATCGCCTCCGCCAGGTCCTCCGGCACCTCGGCCGTGCCCTGCCCCCGATACGCGGCTTCCCATCGGCCGTCCGCCTGCGCCGCCGCTACCGCGGCCTGTCCGGCCGGGCGCATCCGGCCCTCTGCCTCCAGCCGGGCGATGTGACCGACATTGATCGCCGACCAGACGCTTCGGGAACGGCGCGGCGTGAAGCGGACCAGGTAGCTGCCCTCATCCCGCCTGCTCCCCTGGCCGTCGATCCAGCCGTAACACAGCGCCTCATCAAGGGCGCCGGCGTAGGTCAGTTTCGTGACGTCTCCACCCTTGCGGTGCAGCACCAGCCGAACGCCAGGACTGCTGGCGAAGTTCTCCTCAAGCCAGGCGCGCCATTCCATGGCGTCGGGCAGCAACAGTTCCGGCAGGACATCGGCCATGGCGCCACTGTAAACGGATCCCGCGGGAAGTGGAACCACCGCTGGATGCGCCACCGGAATAACAGCCTCCCCAACAAGCGCTTCCGCATCCGGTAGAACTGAAGTATGAGCGTGCGCACCCCTGACCCGAATCCCGGCTGGCTGTCCGAAGAGGACCTCTACGAGGCCCGCAACAGGCTTCCCATGGTTTACGTCGAGGCGGTCCCCGTCCGGCTCGACCCCCTGGGCTACGTCAGCGAGGTCGGCCTGCTGCTGCAGGGCGACGCCGACGGGTCGATGGTGCGCACGCTGGTCAGCGGCCGTGTCCTGTACCGGGAAACCATCCGGGCCGCCCTGCTGCGCCACCTCGAAAAGGACCTGGGTCCCATGGCCCTGCCCCAACTGCCGGTCAGTCCGGCGCCCTGCACCATCGCCGAGTACTTCCCCTCCCCCTCCCACACGGGCTACACGGACGATCGGCAGCATGCCGTCGCGCTGGTCTACGTGATTCCCGTGACCGGTGAATGCTCCCCGCGACAGGACGCGCTGGAGCTGACCTGGATGACGCCCCAGGAGGTGCTGAGCCCTCTGGTGCAGGCGGAGTTCGTTGGCGGCCGCGGGGAACTGGTGCGCCAGGCGCTGGCCTTCGCCGGGATCAGTTCCTAGGCCGTTCCCTTCCTATACTGGGAAGACCATGCGTACTGATCGAGGGCTTTTGCAATGACCGAAACCGCCGCCACCAACAGCCGCAGGACAGTCGACCCAGTGCGCTTCCACCGCGTCCCCGTGGAACGCGTCCAGGTGGGATTCCGGGTGAAGGACCCCGCCGGTGAGGTCCGCACCGTGACCGGCGTCGACTGGGAACGGGACGACTTCGGCAATCCCGCCGTCGGGCTGCTGGCCACCGGTACCGGAGCCGTCCTGCGGGTAGCCGCCGCCGCGAAGCTGCAGGTCGCGGGGGCTGCGGATGAAGCTGACCGGGCTGCTGCCCTGGCCCCCCTGATTCCCGCGGAACCAGGCACTCCGGAGGCTGTCGTCGCCGAGGCGGCCGCCGCCCATGGCGCCCACGAAGCGGTGCAGCGGCTTGCTGCCCGGCTGTCCCGCGGCCTGAACGCCAAGTCAGGTGCCCACCTGCAGAACGTCAGCGAACTGGTGCAGGTGCTGTTCCTGGAGCTCGGGGATGAAGCCAACGCGGTAGCGGTGAGCCGCCTGGTCACGGGGTTGCCGTACGACGGGAACCCGGGCCGCTGGAACCCGGTGGCGCAATGCCTGGCCCTGGCCTCCTACATTGCCCGCCTGCAGGAGCAGCCGGATGAGGCTGCGCGATTGGCCGAACTGCTGCGGGCTCCGGACCGGGTGGAACAGGACGCGTTTCGGGCGAAGATGAACGCCGTCGTCCGTCAGCGCAGCCTCAATGAACCGAACCTGTACGACAAGGAAATCGCCAGGGCAGCGACCACCGGCGAGCGCGCCGCCGAGCGGGACTGGCGGGTGCTTCGGCTCCAGGCCCTATTGCAGTTGCTGGCTCACGGAGGGTCCGAAACGTTCGACGACGCCGAGCTGGAGCGCCGGATCAGCAACGAACTGATCCGGATCCGGTCCCTCTAGCCTCGGATGCTATGCCCGGCCGGGCGATCACTCATCAGCAGGGCGAGCGCAATCCCCACGCAGACGCCGATCGCGGTCTCGATCACCCGGTCCAGCACCAGCCGTCCCGGATCGGTGGGCGCGCCCAGCTCCGTCATCAGCAGCGCCAGCGGCGTGATGAACACCATCGCCAGGCCGTAGTGCCGCACCACGAACAGTTCCGTCAGGAACTGCAGGAGCACCACGGCAAGGACCACCTCCCAGGGGGCGAGGTTCAGCTTCAGCAGGATCGCCAGCAGCACCAGGCCCACCAGGGTGCCCAGGATGCGGTGCACGCCGCGCATCACCCGCCGGGCGACGTCCGGGCCCATCAGCGGGACCGCAGCGGAGAGCATGGCCCAATGGCTGTGGCCGACCCCGGAAAGGACTGACAGGGTTCCCGCGGCACCGATTGCCAGGATGTACCGCGCCGCGGCGTGGACCATGCCCGGCCGGTTACCGGGCGGGGCAGGGCTGGGTCCGTCCAGGCGCGCTGGTTTGCCGAGCATGCGGCGCACAAACAGGCCCGACACCCCGATCAGGACCGACAGCGCAGCGGCTGCTGTGGTGATCAGCAACAGGATGGCCGGCGTGTCCCGGATCGGCACGTAGGAGGTTGCAGCCGCGGCGAAAATGAAAAAGAACGGTCCAACCGGGCCCAACCTGAATCGCTGGGCCGCCAGAGATCCCAGTGCTGCTACCAGGGCGGTGCTGCCAATCACCAGCCAGGCCGGTGCCCCGGTCAGGGAATTGAGGACCCCAATGAGGACCGACAGGAACAGCAGAACCGCTGCCTGCAGCTGATGGATCAGCCTGCGGCGGTACGTTTCCCCGCGCCCAAACACGCCGGTGAACGCTCCGAAGACCGCGTAAATGGCCAGGTCCGGCCGGTTCACTGACAGGAGTGCCAGCAGGGGAACCGCTACCCCAAGGGCGCACCGCAGCGCCGGGTAATGGTCATCCCGTGCCGGTCCCAGCCGAAAGAAATCCCTTACGACGCTCATGCCCGTCCTGCCACCTGTTCCGCCTTCATTTGTGCCTGATCCTCATGGGCGACACTGGCGATGAAGCGTGCCGGCGGCCAAGAGCAGCCAGCCTTTCCACCCTATCCTCCGTTCCCTGCGGCGGGCACCGCCGTCGTACTGGCAAGATGGACAGGTGCCTTCCTCCCCTAACCAGTCCGCGTTTTCGTTTGCCCTGACCAACCGGCTGGAGGACACCTGCACCCCGGCCGGCGAGCAGCACGCGGCCAACGGCGGCGGGTTCCAGGGCCGCACCGGAACCATCACCACGCCCCACGGCGAGATTCAAACGCCCGCCTTCATCGCCGTCGGCACCAAGGCCACCGTGAAAGCCGTCCTGCCCGAAGCCATGCAGGACCTGGGGGCGCAGGCACTGTTGGCGAACGCCTACCACCTGTATCTGCAGCCCGGCGCGGACATCATCGACGACGCCGGCGGGCTGGGGCGGTTCATGAACTGGTCCGGTCCCACCTTCACTGACAGCGGCGGTTTTCAGGTGATGTCGCTGGGGTCCGGCTTCAAAAAGGTCATCAACATGGACGCCGCGGAAACCACCGGCGAGGAGGGGACCGATGACCGGGTCGCGGCGGGTAAGGAGCGGCTGGCGCACATTGACGACGACGGCGTCTGGTTCAAGTCGCACCTTAACGGCGACCGGCACCGCTTCACCCCTGAAGTGTCGATGCAGGTCCAGCACCAGCTCGGGGCGGACATCATGTTCGCATTCGACGAGCTCACCACGCTGCTGAACTCCCGCGGATACCAGGAAATGTCGCTGGAGCGCACCAGGCTTTGGGCCGAGCGCTGCATCGCCGAGCACTTCCGCCTGACCGATGAGCGCGTTGGTAAGCCGTACCAGGCCCTGTTCGGCGTCATCCAGGGAGCGCAGTACGAGGACCTGCGGCGGAAAGCCTCCCGGGATCTGGGCGGCATGAACTTTGATGGGTTCGGCATCGGCGGAGCGCTGGAGAAGGAAAACCTGGGCACCATTGTGCGGTGGTGCACGGAAGAACTGCCGGAGGACAAGCCCCGGCACCTGCTGGGTATTTCGGAGCCGGACGACATCTTCACCGCCATCGAAAACGGAGCCGACACCTTCGATTGTGTCTCCCCCACCCGGGTAGCACGCACCTCGGCCTTCTACACTCCGCAGGGACGGCTTAACCTGTCCAACGCGCGGTTCAAGCGCGACTTTGGCCCCCTGGTCGACGGGTGTGACTGCTACGCCTGTGCGCACTACAGCCGGGCCTACATCCACCACCTTTTCAGGGCCAAGGAGATGGTGTCCGCGACGCTGGTATCTATCCACAACGAACGCTTCGTCGTGAAAATGGTGGACGACGCCCGCCTGGCCCTGGACGCGGGGACCTTTTTTGAGTTCAAGGAGGAAACCCTGGGACAGTACTACCAGGCTTCCCCACTGCCCTCCGGGTTCCGCTAGCGGCCCCGCCTGTCACCGTCCGCGCCGTCTGGAGGTTGCGCTAGCGGCGCTCGAAGGCGGCGCCCTCCTCAAGGTCCAGGTGGGTGGCGCCCTTGTTGCTGAATGCCCAGATGTAGGTGGCCAGGGAGACAGCAATGCAGGCGGTCACGTAGCTGAAGAACACCCCGTCGGCCCCGGCGTTGTGCAGCGCCTTCCCGATGTAGGGAGCCGTGCCGCCGAACGCTGCGTTGGCGATGCCGTAGCCTAGCCCGACGCCGAGGGCGCGGATGGAGCGCGGGAAGATTTCGGATTTCACCAGCGCGTTGATCGAGGTGTAGCCCAGCACAATCAGCAGCGCCGCCATCATCAGCCCGAAGGACGCGAGCGCACTGGTCGTGTTGCTCAGCGCGGTCATGATGGGCCAGGTCAGCAGCACGCCGCCGATTCCAAACCAAAGCAGCAGCGGTTTGCGGCCGATCCGGTCCGAGATGGCGCCGTACACCGGCTGCAGCACCATGAAAATAAGGAGTGCAAAAAAGTTCACGGTGGTGACGGTGGATTTGTTGTGCAGGGTGCCCAGCATCAGAATCTGCATGTAGGACGTGAACGTGTAGAACGCGACGGTGCCGCCCATCGTCAGGCCGATGACCACCAGGAAGGGCTTCCAGTACTGCCGCAGCAGCCGCATCGTCCCTGGTGCTGCTTCCCCCTTGGCGGCGTTCCGGGCTGCGTCCATCTGCTCCTTCGGCACGGATTCCACCATGCCCCGGCGCAGCCACATGACGGTCACGGCGGCTGCGGCGCCGATCACAAAGGGAATCCGCCAGCCCCAGTCGTGCAGTTGGGCATCAGTTAGTACGGCCTGCAGGATGATCTGCAGCACCAGTGCGAGGACCTGGCCGCTGACCAGGGTGACGTATTGGAAGCTGGAGTAGAAACCGCGGCGGTTGCGGGTGGCCATCTCTGACATGTACGTGGCGCTGGTTCCGTACTCGCCGCCGACGCTGAACCCCTGCAGCAGCCGGGCCAGGAACAAAATCAGGGTGGCGCCCACACCGATGGTGTCCACGCCGGGTGCGACGGCGATCAGCAATGAGCCGCCTGCCATCAGCAGGACACTGACGGTCAGCGCCGCCCGGCGGCCGTTACGGTCCGCGTACCTGCCGAAGAACCAGCTGCCCACGGGACGCATGACGAATCCGGCGGCGAAGACGCCCAGCACGCCGAGCAGGTCACCGTCCTCGCTGCCGCTGGCGAAGAAAACGGAGGCAAAGTACGTCCCGAAGACGGTGAAACTGTAGAAGTCGTACCACTCGACCATGTTCCCCAGCGAGCCGCGGAGGATGTTTCCGATAACGGTTTTTCGCTTGCTTTCCTCGCGGACGGCGTGATCGGTGGTGCTCATGATTTCCTTTCCGGCGGGCGCAGGCCTCTCGGCCCCCGGTCAGGCTAGTCCGGCAGGATAACCGACACAAGTCGGTTGAACAGCCTTGTCAGGCATGAAGGCCGGCTTGACAGCATGCTGTCAGACCTTGACAAGCGGGTTGCGCCACCTAGGGTAAGAAGGGAGCGCTTGGGGTGGTGCGCTCGGCAGCTGCTGCTCTTCGGGGCTGCTCCTCAGTTCCGGCTGATTCCCCTTTCTGCATTACACGCACATCTGTAGGCGCTCAGGGGCATTGGCGGGCGCCTACCTCTTATGAGGAGTTCGATGAGTAAGCATCCCCCTAGGGGCAGAACAAAGATTCTGGCAACACTGACAGGGCTCGCGATAGCGGCAACGGCGGGCAACGCGGCCGTTGCCGCGGACAACCCGTCAGCAAGCAACTTCGCCGCCGGCATCACCAGCCAAAAAGCGGCAGCAAAACTTACCCCGGCACAAAAGTTGGGTGGGACCCTTGGCAACGCCTCGGGTCCAATTTCCGTTTACGTGCAGTTCAGTGGACAAGGCGCCTTCGCGGCAACGCAGCCGCAGGCGGTCAAGGATGGCGCCGCAACTCCGCTGAAGGACACGGCCAAGGTGCAGGACATCCGCAAGGGTATCGAGTCCACGGCTGACTCCGTCACCAGCGAAGCCGCAGCCACCAAGATCTACACCACCACCAACGCCCTTCCCGGTGTCGCCATCATTGGTGATGCCGCCAAGGTCCGGAGCCTGGCCAACCGCAGCGACGTCGTGAAGATCACCCCGATCGTATCGAAGACGTACGAAAACAAGGGCACCGACATCGACACCCAGGCGCTGCAGGCCTGGACCCAGAACCACCAGACCGGTGCGGGCGCAACCATCGCCGTTATCGACACCGGCCTGGACTACACGCACTCCGACTTTGGTGGACCGGGGACCGCTGAGGCGTTCGCTGCTGCCAAGGCGAGCGCCACGCTTCCCGGGCCGGATTCGGGGCTCTACGACCCGTCAAAGTTCATCGGCGGCTGGGACCTGGTGGGTGATGACTACAACGCGGATCCCTCGGACCCTGCCACGTACCAGCCAACTCCTCACCCCGATGCCAATCCACTCGACTGCGAGGGACACGGCAGCCACGTCGCGGGCACAGCGGCCGGCTACGGCACCAACGCTGACGGCAGCACCTTCGATGGCGACTACACCACCCTCACGGCCGACCAGGTCAACGCCATGCGCATCGGTCCCGGTTCAGCGCCGGAAGCCAAGCTCGTATCGCTGCGGGTCTTCGGCTGCGAAGGCTCCTCCGACGTCGTCGGCCTGGCCCTTGACCAAGTCCTGGACCCGAACATGGACGGCGACTTCTCCGACCGCGCCAATGTGGTCAACATGTCCCTGGGCGGGGACTACGTTCCCACCGACGACCCGGACAATGACATCGTGGATGCCCTGACCGCACTCGGCGTTCTCTCCGTCGTCGCTTCAGGAAACGCCGGTGACGTGTACGACATCGGCGGGTCGCCGGGCAACGCCCGGTCCGCCCTGACCGTCGCCGCATCTGTCGGTTCCCAGGCAGCGCTGGACCGCGTAGATGTCCTGGCTCCGGCCGACAAGAAGGGCCAGGTCAGCGGTCAGTACTCCTCCTCCTTCGACTACACAGCCGCGGGAGTCACGCAGGCCACCCTGACAGGAACCGTGCAGTTCGCTCCGGATGCCAACAACACCGGGTGCACTGCCTTCACGCCGGAGCAGGCCGCGTCCTTCAAGGGCAAATGGGTCATGCTCCAGTGGGACGACAACGACGAAACCCGGCCCTGTGGATCAGCTGCCCGGTTCAACAATGCCGAAGCAGCCGGCGCAACGGGCGTGGTCCTGAATTCGCAGCGCACGCTGTTCGAAGCGGGCATCGCAGGCAACGCCACCATCCCCGGCGTTCAGCTCAACAAGGCAGCCACCGACGCCCTGACGCCTGCCGCCAAGGCCGGGACGCTGCAGCTCCAGCTGAACCCGACCTATCGCGCGTCCTCGTCGGTACCGACCGGAGCCAAGGACACCCTGGCCTCGTTCTCCTCACGCGGAGTGCACGGGTCCAACGGCATCGTCAAGCCCGATGTGGCAGCACCCGGTTCCAACATTGGCTCCGTTGCCGTTGGTTCCGGTACCGGCGCGTCGACCAAGAGCGGCACGTCGATGTCGACGCCGCACGTCGCCGGCATCGCCGCCCTGCTGTACGCCTCCGGTGGAATGACCCCTTACCAGGTCAAGACCACCATCATGAACACCGCCAACGTTGACGTGTTGGCCGACGGTAAGGCCTACGGTCCCAACCGGGTTGGTGCGGGCCGCGTGAATGCGCTGGACGCGGTCAATGACCAAGTGCTGGCTTTTGCGACTGAAGATCCGGTCCTCACCAGCGTCAACTTCGGCGTCCTGGAAGTCGGCGATCAGCCGGTGAAGGTGAGCAAGACCATCACCGTGCAGAACCGCAGCAATAGCCCAGTCTCCTACAAGGCCAGCTACCTGGCGGCAACGGAAATGCCCGGCGTGAACTACAGCCTTTCCCCTGCCACCCTGGAGATCCCGGCGAACTCGGCTGCTGCCCAGTTCACCGTGACCCTGAGCATCGACGACCCGACCAAGCTGGCCAAGTCACTTGATCCGACCATGTCTGCCGACCAGCTGGGCATCAAGCGGTCATTCCTGGCGGATGCTTCGGGCCGGGTCCAGTTGACCTCGGCTTCGTCGCCGACCCTCCGGGTACCGGTCTACGCAGCACCGAAGCCGGTGTCTGACATGACCGCGGGGCCCAAGATCACCTTCGCCCCGGCCAAGGACGCAGCCCTGCTGGGCCTTAGCGGACGCGGCGTGAAGCAGGGCGAAAATGCCCAGCAGTACCTGTCGGCTGTGGCACCGTTCGTGCTGGGCGCCAGCAGCGACCGCAAGCCGGACAGCCCGGTAGCGACCATCACCAACCGTTCCATGGATCTGCAGTACGTTGGCGCCTCGTCAACAGTGCCGGCGATCCGGGCGGCTGGCGGGGATGCCGCAGAGGCCGCAGCCAACGGCGTGCTGAACTTCGGAATCAGCACCTGGGGCGACTGGCCGGCGCTGCTGACCTCCAGCGGCATCAGGGTCGAGATCGACACCACCGGTGACGGTAAGGCCGATTTCGCCACCTACACGGCTGTGGTCGAGGGTTACGACGGCATCGTGGTCTTCACCGACAAGGTCAACGCTGACGGCAGCCTTGGCGACAGCGTGGATCAGCAGTTTGCCAACGGCCAGCTCGGTGACGTGGACACCAACACCTTTGACACCAACACGGTGTCGCTTCCGGTGGCAGTGTCCGCCCTTGGACTGGACGTGAGCAAGCCTGCCCGGATCAGCTACAAGGTGACCACGGCCAGTTCCTGGAGCATGGACGCCAACGGCAAGTCCGTGCCGGTGGACGAGACGGCGGCGATTCCCTTCGACGTCGCCTCTCCGGACCTGTGGTTTGAAGGTGCCCAGCCGGCAGCATTGTTCGTGGATTCCCCCTCGACGCAGCTGGCCGTGCACCGCTCGGCAACGGAAACCAATGCCCAGGCATTGTTCCTGCACCTGCACAACGCCTCGGGAGACCGCGCCGAGGTTGTGCCGACCGAGGTTGGCCAGCTGCGGTTCAGCGATGTTCCCGGCACCATGTTCGAGTCGGACATCAACTGGATGGCCGACCACGGCCTGACCACGGGTTACCCGGACGGCACCTACCGCCCGTTGGCACCCGTGCAGCGTGACGCGATGGCCGCGTTCCTGTACCGACTGGCGGGCTCGCCCTCCTTCTCGGCACCGGCAACGTCACCGTTCAGTGACATTGACGCGAACACCATGTACTACAAGGAAATCACGTGGATGCAGTCCATCGGCCTGGCCAACGGTTACCCGGACGGCAGCTACCGCCCGACCGCTCCGGTCAACCGTGACGCCATGGCGGCTTTCATGAACCGGTTCTCGGGCCAGTTCTGCCGCATCGCCGACGCTGCCGACTACACCGCTCCGACCACCCAGCAGTTCACGGACGTTCCCACGAACGACCAGTTCTTCCGTGAAATCGCCTGGGCCAAGGACAGCGGCATCACCACCGGCTTCCCGGACAACAGCTTCCACCCGGTGGAAGCGATCAGCCGTGAAGCGATGGCGGCGTTCGTCCACCGCCTGGACACTTATGAGGGTGCCCATGGAGGATGCAACCCGGCAAGCTAGCCCTTCCGGGGTAGTCGGCCGTTTCGACGGCGGCTTCCTTCGGAGGAGCAACAACTGAAGATAAAAGTGGCGGGTCTTGGCAACAAGGCCCGCCACTTTTCTGCCCCCCTGCCGAGTGTCGACATCTGCACCCCACCCCACTGCCGAGTGTCGACATCTGCACCCCACGGATCCCCAATCAGACCGCCCAAGCAATCGATGATGGAATAGTGCGCCGTCGCCGCTGGTTGTCGCCGGTGTGAAAATTGAGATTTGGTCTGATGTCGCGTGTCCGTGGTGCTACATCGGCAAGCGCCGCTTTGAAACAGCACTCAACAGCTTTGAGCACAAGGACCAGGTGCAGGTCCATTGGCGGAGCTTCCAGCTGGACCCGGGCCTGCCGGAGCACTACGACGGCACGGAGCTGGAGTACCTCAGCGAGCGCAAGGGGATGGACCCGGCACAGGTGAGCAGCATGTTCGGCTCCGTGACCGCGCAGGCCGCCGCTGAGGGCCTGCGGTACGACTTCGACAAGGTGGTCGTGGCCAACAGCTTCGCCGCCCACCAGCTGATCCACCTCGCAGCCGCGCATGACCAGGCCGACGCGGTCAAGGAGCGCCTTCTCTCGGCACACTTTGAGGAGGGCGAAGACATCGGTAGCCGGGAATTCCTGATCCGCACCGGCGTCGAGCACGGCATACCGGCAGCGGAGGTGACGGCGGCGCTGGATACCGGCCAGTTCGCTGAGGACGTCCGCCGAGACATTGCCGAGGCCCGTTCCCTGGGCATTTCAGGCGTCCCCTTCTTCGTGATCGACCGCAAGTACGGCATTTCCGGTGCCCAGCCGGCCGAGCTGTTCGGCCAGGCCCTAGCCGAAGCCTGGCGGGAGGCTCATCCGCTGACGCTGGTGGGGAGCAACCAAGCGGAGACCTGCGGCCCGGACGGTTGCGCGGTTTAGCGGACTGACCAGCTCCATCGCCTGACCGGCACAAGGCAGGAAAGGGACGGCCCCAACGGGACCGTCCCTTTCCTGTCTCTGGAACATAGTGCAGCTTGGACGACATGGGGGCTGCCCGATGGAATCCCCAGTGCAGCGGCGACCAGCCGGAGCCCGACGGCGGTTCCTCCGCCGGGCTGCCACGTTAGCGCTGCAGTACAGCCACTCCATAGGCGCCAAGCGAAACGCTGCCAGCGCTCTCGCCCTCAAGCGTCCGCAGGTTGGCGTCAGCTGCGAGGGGAACTTCGACGGGCTCGGCATGCTGGCTGACCAGAACGACAAACTCCCGTCCGTCAGCATGCGCCAGCGAATCGACGAAGATCCGCGGATCGTCCAACTGCAGAGCCGGCTTGGCGCCGGCAAGCGAACCCAGCGCCTCGTAGAGTCGGTGCGTGTCCTCCGGATTCACGGCGCCCTGCACGGAAGCCATGAATTCCAGCGGGTAGGTGCACAGAACCGTGCGTCCGGCGCCGTGCTCCTTGACGATGATGGCGGGATTGCCGTGGGCATCGGTGGCGACCACCGTGCCGTCCGTCGCCGTCACCGGCAAGAAGGCACGCGCGTGCTCATTGCCGGCCGCCTTGAAGCGCAGCACGTCCCCGGCCTTCAGCGTGCCAAAGTCCGCGGAGAAGGTGAACTCCACGACGTCGTCGACGATGGGATTGTTCAGCCCGTACACGAGTTCGCGCTGCACGCCGAAGATCTCTTCGGTGTAGATCCACCAGGGGCCGCGCTGCACACCTGTTTCGCCCACGCAGTAGGAGGCGTAAACGGTCGCACCATCGGAGGCGAGCCGGGGCAGTTGCTGCCAGGAAGGCCCGGTCAGAGCCTTGATCGACGGGATCAGGTAGAGGCCGTAGCCTTCGGGCAGCACCCCGTCCTCTGCTTCCCGCACGACGCCGACCGGCAGGTGCGCCTCATGGGCGGCGATGTACGCCTGCTCAGCCGTCTTTACCACCAGTTCACGGTCTTCCTGGCTGGTGAAGGGGTAGTCGGCCGCCAGGTACGACGTGAGCACCAGGGCAGCGGACACCTCCGCCCGCTCCAGCTGGGGAAGGTCGATCGCCTGCAGCGTCTCCGCGAAGGACTTGAGCTCAAGCAGGGCAGGCTTGGGTGCTCCTGCCGCGTCCGTGATGCCGAAGTGCAGCTCGAACGGGTGGTGGCTGTAGGGACGCTGACCAATGATGTCGTCGTAGTCGGTGTTGTTCCAGGCGATCCAACCGGTGGACCCGGCCAGAAGCGTGTTGAAGAGCACCTGCCGGTAGTAGTGGCCGGCATTCACATCGGACACAAAGTCGCTGGAAAGCCCGAACTCTTCCATGATGACGGGCTGATCCGTCATGGCCGACATCTCGCAGACGAATGCTGCCTTAAGGTGCTGGCGGATCACGTCGGATTCCATCCGGTATACGTGCGGTCCCACAAAATCGACAAAGGGAGCCAGGTCCGTGAGGGAGTAGCCGTTGTCGTGGCCGGTGGTTTCGATGCCCCAGGCCCCATCGCCGATGGACACGGGCTGATGCCCGCCGCCGGCGCGGACGGCGTTGACCATGAGTTCGGACCAGGCAGCCACCTCAGGCCGGGGCGCTTCCATGCCGTAGATCGGGACCTCGTTGGTGATGAGCCAACCGGCGATGGCCGGGTGGTTGGCGTAGCGGCTGGTCAAGGACTTGATGTACCAGGCCTGCCGGTTGACGAACCACACGTCCGTGTAAAGGTCGCGTCCTTCGCGCCAGGCAGGATCCCAGTTCTCCCCGGACATGTGACCGACGATGAACGTGGGTATCGTCGTCATGCCGGCTTCGGTGTGGGCGTCGAGGAAGTCGGCGAAGTGCGCGCAGAGTTCTTCATCCAGCCGGTCGGGCTCCGGCATGAAATCAGGCCAGTAATAGAAGGATCGCGTCAGGTTCAGGCCGTGCTCGGCCAGGACCCGCAGTTCTTCCCGAACCACCTGTCCGTCGTAATTGCGCCACATCAGGGGTCCGCCGGTCCGTGACCAGAAGTTAGCCCCCAGCCAAGTTTCGGGTCCTGAAGCTCCTGCGACTTTGGCGAATTGCCGTTTCATGAAATGTCTGTCCTTTTGTTGCTCGTGTGAAGGGGCTGGATCTGCCTGTGCCGATGGCACAGGAAAGGGCAGGTCCCGGTCCGCGCGGGCCCTGCCCTTTCGGCTTGTGGTTGGAGGAACGACGACGGCGGACGTGAGGGGTCTTCGTTGGTCGGGCCCCGTCGTTGATCGAGCCTGTCGAGATCAGGATGCCGGGTCTCGACAAGCTCGACCACCGGATCGTTGATCGAGCCTGTCGAGATCAGGATGCCGGGTCTCGACAAGCTCGACCACCGGGGTGCCGGTCTCGACAGGCTCGACCAGCGGGGGCGGACTGCTACTTGACGGCGCCTGCGGTGAGTCCGGCGACGAAGTTACGCTGCAGCAGCAGGAAGCCGATCACCACGGGGATGCTGACCACAAGGGAAGCGGCCATGATCTGGTTCCAGTAGACGTTGGTCTGCGTCGAGTACAGCTGCAGGCCCACCGCCAGGGTTCTGTTGGCGTCGGTGGTCATCACCGAGGCGAAGAGCACTTCACCCCAAGAGGTCATAAAGCTGTAGATGGCGACAGCGATAAGGCCTGGCCGGGCGGCCGGCAGGACCACGCGGAGCAGGGCGCCCATGGGGCCACAACCGTCCACCTTGGCCGCCTCGTCAAGCTCGTGCGGGATGCCGTCGAAGTAGCCGGCCAACATCCAGATGGAGAACGGCAGGGAGAAGGTCAGGTAGGTGATGACCAGGCCCAGCCGGGTTCCAACAAGCTGGATGCCGAGGGTGGAGTTGATGTTCACGAAGATGAGGAACAGGGGCAGCAGGAACAGCACCCCTGGGAACATCTGGGTGGACAGCACGGTGGTGGAGAAGATGGTGCGGCCACGGAACCGGTACCGGGAGATCGCGTAGGAGGCAAAAATCGCGATGATGAGGCTCAGAATGGTGGCGGAGCCGGCAACGATCAGGCTGTTGACGAAGTAGTCAGCCAGCCGGACGGTCTTCCACATGTCAATGAACGGGGCGAAGGTGACGCTGGAGGGCCACCAGGTGAAGGCGCCCTGCACGTCGGCCAGCGGCTTCATGGCCGAGGTGACCATGACGTAGACCGGGACAATCGTGAAGATGGACAGCAACGTCAGGACGACGATGCGGAACGATTTTGCTCCAGTTGTTTCACGCACGACGTGACCTCCGGTTCAGCACGAGCAGGTAGATACCGCTGACGATCAGCAGGAAGATCAGCAGCAGCACGGACATGGCTGCACCGGAACCAAAGTTCCAGGTCAGGAAGGACGCGTTGTAGATGTGGAACGAGATGAGGTCTCCGGCGGGCGGTTGTGCCGTGCCGAAGAGCACGAACGGCGTATTGAAGTCGTTGAAGGTCCACAGGAACATGACCAGGATCAGGACCATGTTGACGGGGCGCAGCATCGGCAGCGTGATCGAGCTCCACTGGCGCAGGGGCTTTGCACCATCCACGGCGGAGGCTTCATAGACTTCGCCGGGAATCGACTGCAGGCCGGCCATCAGCATCAGGAATGCGAAGGGCCAGAGCCGCCAGATGGCGACGACGACGATGGACCAGAAAGCGTTGTCGCCGATCAGCCAGAACGGCTTGTCGCCGCCGAGGCCGAGGTTGTCGAAGAGGAAGTGGTTTACGGCGCCGGTGTCCTTCTGCAGCATGAACTTCCAGGCGATGATGCCGGCGTACATGGGCAGGGCGTAGGGAACCAGGAACAGGGTGCGGAAGAAGCCGCGGCCCCAGAATTCCTTTTGCAGGGCGACGGCGGCCGCCATGCCGATGACCCAAGCCAGGCCGACAACGAGGAGGGTGAAGGCGCAGGTGATCAGGAAGGACCTCAGCAAACCGGCGCCGACGGCGGAGTTGAAGTCCAGTGCCACCGTGTAGTTCTGGAGGCCGGTGACGGGGGCCTTGCCCCAGTTGGAGATGAAAGCCTTGGTGAGACGGAGGAAGCTCATCCAGATTCCGGTGAACATCGGAATGACGTGGATGACGAGTTCAAAGAGGATGGCGGGGCCCAGCAATGCGTAGGGCAGCCACCATCCTGCTTGGCGGGGCTTGCGTGTTTTTCCTGCCGGGCTGCTGCCCGGGCTGGAGGTTTTTGGAGTGGTTGTCGTAGCGGACATACGAAACACTCCCCTTTCTGTAAAGGAGACCGGAGGCGGAAAGAGCGGGCCCGGAAGGGTTCCGGGCCCGCTCGGAGGAACTATCCGGCTGCTGCGACCTGCTCTTGTGCAGTCTTCAGGGCGCTCTTGATGTCGTCGGTGGTGACGGTCTTACCGGAGGCGATGGTGGCGAACATCTGGTTCATCGCCTTGCCTACGGTGCTCTCGAACTGATCCTCGGCCGGCACCAGCGGCAGCGGCTTGGCCTTGGTGGCGTAGATGTCGGAGAAGGTCTTGGCTTCCTCGGCATTGTCGGTGAAGTTCGGGGTGGCACCGTTGAGCACGGGCAGCGACGAGAACGGCTTGCCCAGCGCGGTCTGCGTCTCTGCGCTGGTCATGAAGTTCACGAACTTCAGGGCCGCATCCTTGTTCTTCGTGTTGTCGAAGATGGAAAGGTTGATGCCGGCAACGTGGCTGGCGACGTCGGTCTTGCTGCCAGCCGGGGCGGGGAAGGGAACCACGCCGTAGGCGTCATTGGCCATGCCGTTGGCAACGATGCTGTTGTCGGCGTTGTTCTGGTTCAGGATCATGGCGACCTTGCCGGTGGCGAAGTCGTTCACTGCCTTGACGGCGTTTTCGTACTGGACGTTGGAGGTGTTGACGACCTTGTCGGTCTGCATCAGGTCCAGGTAGCGCTTGATGCCGTTGACCACGCCATCATCGGTGAACGTCGGCTTGCCCGAAGAGTCGAACAGGTCGGACCCGTTCTGGGCCGCGTTGATGAAGGCGAAGTGGGCATTCTCGGTGTAGCTGCCGGCCGCCAGGGCGAAACCGTACTTATCGCCGGAGGTCAGCTTCTTGGCATCCGAGACGAGGTCTTCCCAGTTGGTGGGAGGAGTCAGGCCCGCAGCGGCAAACATGGCCTTGTTGTAGTAAAGGCCGTAGGCCAAGCCGTACAGCGGCACGGAGGTGGGATCTTGGCCGGGAGCTCCACCGGTGTCCAGGGCCGTCTTGACGAACTTGTCCTTGCCGCCGATGGCTTTGAACGCCGCGTCATCGAAGGGCATGAAGGCTCCGGTGGACTGCAGCGATGCAGCCCAGGTGTTGCCGATGTTGACGACGTCCGGCGCCTGGCCGGAGGTAACGGCGGTCTGGATGCGGGTCTGCAGGTCGCTCCAGCCGATGACTTCAAGGTTGACCTTGATGCCGGTCTGCTGCTGGAACTTCTCCAGCTGCGGGGTCAAAACTTCCTTGTCATTGTCAAGGCTGGTGCCCTGGTTGCTGGCCCAGTACGTGATGCTTCCGCCGCCGCCGCTGCCGCTGCTGCTGCTGCTCTCGGAGGAACTGGAACTGTTGCTGCCACCACAGGCAGCCGTTGACAGCGCGAGGGCCGCGATGGCCGCTCCTGCCGCAAGGGAACGAATTTTCACAGATTGACTTCCTTGTCTTGATCCAAAGTGCGCCTGACTAGCCAGGGATTCGGCCTGACATAAAAGTAAAGGAACTTATGCCGAGGGTCAATCAAAAGTTGCCGGGAAATCGGCAATAACTTTTCTGCAGGGTTCGGATTAGTGGGCTGAACGGGTACACAGGGTCCTCCTGCGGTGCTACGGAATGCCCCTCCAGAGGGGATCCGTCGACACCGACCGGACTTTGGTGCATGTGACGAGTGTAACTGAACCGGTTCAGCACACAAGCTCTGTTGCCGATTCGTTATAGGCCGTCGGGGTGAGCCGAGGCCGTGGGGGCGGGCGCGGGCCCGTCCGCGCCAGCTCCGGGTCAGACACCCTCGCCGGTGGTGCTTGCCCGCACCAGCAACCGGCTTGGCTGGGTGGAGGCGTCGCCGAGGCTGCGGCCGGCGATAACGTCGAGCAAAAGACGGGCCGACCGGCGGCCCTGTTCCACCGGATCCCGCTGCAGGGCAGTGAGGGGCGGGCTCACGAGCCGACACAGAATGGACTCGTCCCAGCTGACGACGGCGGCACCCGCCGGCACGGCGATGCGGAGTTCCCGCAGCGCATGCGTCCCACCGACGGCCATCAGGTCGCTGTCGTAGATCAGGGCTGTGGGTGGCACCGGCTGGGCCATCAGCTGGCGGGTCGCGTGCATCGCCCCTTCCAGGGTGTAGTCCGATTCCACGCCGTCAACATGCATACCGGCGTCGTGGCCCAGGCGGCGGACGGCGTCGCAGCGCGCCCGCTCATGGATCAGCGTCAGTGGACCGGTGATGTGCCCCAAACGGGAATGCCCCAGGAGCTCCAGGTGGTCAATGATGGCTGCAGCGTCGACGCTCTGGTCCACGTACGTGGTGGCACCTGCGCCAATGGGCTCCGACGCACCGTGCAGCACGAAGGGCATCCGGAGCCGTTCCAGCAGTTCCGGGCGGGGATCATTGTCCAGCTGGTCAAAGAGGATCACGCCGTCGACCCGACGCTCACCCGACCACCGCTCGTACACCGCCAGGTCGCGTCCAACGTCGGGTCCGACCAGGCGCAGCAGCAGCCCCATCTCCGCTTCGGCCAACACCGACTCGATACCGGCCAGCAGGCTCATGTAATAGGGTTCGGAGCCGATGCTTTCCGGCTCCCGGGAGAGCACGATTCCGATGACGTCGGCGCGCGCGTGCGATAGGGCGCGGGCACTGGAGCTCGGGTACCAGCCCAGCTCGGTGGCCAGGCTCACGACCTTGGCACGGGTATCATCGCTGACGCCCGGTTGACCATTCAGGGCATAGGAGACCGACGCCTTGGACAGGCCCAACTGGTTCGCCAGGCCGGCAATGGTCACTCTTGTCACGGCGCCTGCTTCGCTGTTCCGCCTGGGACAGGCCGCGGCCCGGACTTCGCGCCGCGTACCTACACTAGGGCAACGACGCAGGGCGCGCCCGAAACGGTCAGGCCGGAGCCAGCAGGGCGTCCACGCTGGAGGGCGCCAGCACGTGATCAATGACCATGCGGCTGGCGCCGAGCACACCCGCCTGATCGCCGGCCATCGACTGCACGATGCGCAGCCTGGCCGTGGCCAGCGGAAGGGAGCGCTGGTAGACAACCTCCCGCACGCCGGCCATCAGGTACTCGCCGGCGGCGGAAAGCCCACCACCAATGACAATCACTGACGGATTCAGGAGGTTGACGCAGGTGGCCAACACGTCGCCGACGTCGCGCCCCGCCTGCCGCATGGCCTGGACGGCTGCAACGTTCCCCCGTCGGGCCAACGCCAGCACGTCCTCACCGGTTTTGGCCGGCACTCCCCCGGCGCTGAGCGCCGCAGCGATGGCAGGACCGGACGCGAGGGCCTCAAGGCAGCCGTAGTTGCCGCAGCGGCATAGCATCCCCTCGCCCCTGGCGACCCGGACGTGGCCAATGTCGCCGGCCGTACCGTCAGCACCGCGCTGCAGCACTCCACCGTTGATGACGCCGGCACCGATGCCGGTGGCCACCTTGATGAAAAGCAGGTCGTTGTCCAGCGGCCAGTAGGCTGCCCGTTCACCGAGCGCCATGATGTTGACGTCGTTGTCCACCAGGACGTGGGCCGCGAGGGACTGCTGCACATAGCCGGGCACGTCGAATCCGTCCCACCCGGGCATGATGGGCGGATTGGCTGGCCGGCCGGTGCTGTGCTCCACGGGCCCTGGCAGTCCGATGCCGATGCCGGCGAGTTCGCGCTCGTGCCTGCCGGCCTGGGACAAGAGCTTGCGGCAGTGGGAAATGAGCAGGTCCAGCACCTGGACGGGACCGTCGGCGATGGAGATCGCGGTCTTGGACTCGCTCAGCACCCGCCCATCCAGATCGGTCAGGGCGATCAGCACGTGCGTGGCCCCGACGTCGGCGGCCAGGACCACCCTGGAGGTGGGCAGGAAAGCAAAGCGCGACGGCGGCCGCCCACCGGAGGACACGGCCTCACCGGCCGGGCTAATCAAGCCGGCGGCCATCAGGGCCTCAATCCGGGTGGCAACCGTGGAGCGAGCCAGGCCCGTAATTTCGGCCAATTCGGCGCGGGTCCGTGCCCGCCCGTCCCGCAACAGTTGAAACAGGTCACCCGCACGCGAGAAGCCGCCGCCGGGCTGCGGAAGCGTTCCGGCGGCCAACGTGGCGGCGGGTGTTGACATGACTAATTGATAGCACGGCAGACTTCTCCCTGTCACAAAGAATCTTTAACAACGGCTCAGAACGACTTTTGCTTGACGCTCGTCAAAAGCTCGCTTAGGTTGAAGATGCATACGGGGATGCTTGTGCCTCGCACCAGCCTGCGGGTAAGCCCGCCCTTCCTTCAACGTCGATTGCCAGGAGAACCTGTGACCTACTCCCTTCAGCTCTATACGGTCCGCGGCCCGTTGGAAGCCGACCTTTCCGGAACCATCAAGCGCATCGCTGACATCGGCTACACGGCCGTGGAGCCCTACAACTTTGTTGCCACCGCCGATCAACTGGCCGAGGCCCTGTCCGCGAACAACCTCTCAGCCCCCTCCGGTCACGCTCCGCTGCTGCGGGCCGACCAGGACGAAATCTTCGCTGCCGCGCA
Source organism: Micrococcaceae bacterium (assembly GCA_025465475.1). Lineage (GTDB taxonomy): Bacteria > Actinomycetota > Actinomycetes > Actinomycetales > Micrococcaceae > Arthrobacter_M. Next base: position 47,635 of record JAODMR010000005.1, on the reverse strand, counting down.
GAAGCTCGGCATCGGCACCGTGATCGACCCGCACGTGGACAGCTCCCGCTGGAACACGGCCGAAGACGTCAAGGCCACGGCAGATGCATTGAACGCCGCTGCCAAGAAGGGCGCCGAGTACGGCATCCGCGTGGGCTACCACAACCACGAGTTCGAGCTGGAATCCCGCATCGACGGCCGCGCCGCCCTTGAGGTTTTCGCCGAGCAGCTGGATCCCGCCGTCGTACTGGAAGTTGACACCTACTGGGCCTCCGTCGGTGGCGAAGATGCTGTGGAACTGCTGGGACGCCTCGGCGACCAGGTCCGCTTCATCCACATCAAGGACGGTCCCCTGACCAAAAACGACAAGGAACAGGTCGCCGTCGGCGCCGGCAGCATGCCCATCTGGGATGTCATTGCCGCTGTCCCGTCCCTGGAGGTCGGCGTCGTCGAGCTCGACGACTTCGACGGTGACATCTTCGAGGCAGTCACCGACAGCTTCAACTACCTCAAGGCAGGCAAGAAATCATGACCACCCAGTCAACAGCCAAAACGGGTCCGGTCGGCGTTGCCGTTATCGGCGCCGGCGTCATCAGCAAGGAATACCTGACCAACCTGACCAGCTTCCCGGACGTCAAGGTGCACATTGTCGCCGACATGTTCGAGCAGGTCGCTGCGGACCGTGCCGCCGAGTTCGGCATCGCGTCCTCCGGCGGCGTCGAAGCTGCACTGCAGCACCCCGACGTCGAAATCGTGGTCAACCTGACCATTCCTGCCGCCCACGTTGAGGTTGCCACCGCTGCAATCCGCGCCGGCAAGCACGTCTGGAGCGAAAAGCCGTTCTCCCTTGACCGCGAAAGCGGCCTCGGCCTGCTGAAGGCAGCGGACGCCGCAGGCCTGCGGCTGGGCTGTGCACCGGACACCTTCCTGGGCGCCGGCCTGCAGACGGCCCTGCGCACGATCGCCCGTGGCGACATCGGCGTTCCGCAGTCAGCCCTGACCCTGATGCAGTCGCCGGGTCCGGAATCCTGGCACCCGAACCCGGCCTTCCTGTTCCAGGAAGGCGCCGGTCCGCTGTTCGACATCGGCCCGTACTACCTGACCACCCTGATCCAGACCTTCGGATCCATCTCCAAGGTGGCGGCCTTCGGTTCGAAGTCGCGGGCAACCCGCGTCATCGGTTCAGGCCCCAAGGCCGGCGAAGTCTTCGACGTCACCGTTCCCACCCACGTCAGCGCCATCGCCCAGTTCGCCGGAGGCGAATCCTCGCAGAGCATCTTCAGCTTCGACTCACCCTTGAAGCGCGCTGGCTTTGTTGAGGTCACGGGAACCGAAGCGACCATCGCCTTCCCGGACCCGAACATGTTCGACGGCGACATCCTGCTGACCCGCCTCGGCGCGGATGAGCCCGAGGTCATCTCTTCGGTCGGCTCCACCAGCAGCCGCGGTACCGGCGTCCTGGAGATGGCCCGCGCCATCCGCGCAGGCGTTCCGCACCGCGCCCAGGGCGCCATGGCGTACCACGTCCTGGATGCCATGGTCTCGATCTCCGAATCCATCGATTCCGGCGAGTTCGTCTCCCTGCAGAGCACCGCGAATGCCGCGGAGCCGCTGCCGGAAGACTGGGACCCCACGGCGCAGACCCTCTAAGGAACAGTCATGACCCCGAATCAGAGTTCTGACCGGCCCTTGGGCGTTGCCGCTATTGGCTATGCCTTCATGGGCAAGGCACATTCGAATGCGTGGCGCAATGTCGCCTCGTTCTTCGATGTTCCGGCCATCGAGCAGAAAGTGCTTGTCGGCAGGGACGCCGACCAGGTGGCTGACGCGGCCGCCCGGTACGGCTGGGCGGAGTCAGCAACAGACTGGCGCGGGGTGCTCGAGCGCGCAGATATCGACATCGTCGATATCTGCGCGCCGGGCTGGCTGCACGCCGAAATCGCCATTGCGGCCCTGGCCGCCGGCAAACACGTGCTGGTGGAAAAACCGCTGGCCAACACCATGGCCGAATCCGACGCGATGGTCACCGCCGCGCAGGAAGCCCGCACCCGCGGCGTACAGTCCATGGTCGGATTCAACTACCGACGCGTTCCTGCCCTGGCCCTGGCCCGGGAACTGATCGCGGAAGGAAAAATCGGCACGGTCCGGCAGGTCCGGGCCAGCTACCTGCAGGACTGGCTCGCCGATGACCAGTCCCCCATGACGTGGCGGCTGCGGCAGGAAACCGCCGGATCCGGCGCCCTGGGCGATATCGCCTCCCACGCCATCGACCAGATCCAGCACCTCCTCCAGGACACGGTCACCGATGTCACCGGAACCCTGCACACCTTCATCCCCTCCCGGCCAGGCCCGCACGGCACCGAACAGGTCACCGTGGACGACGCCGCCTGGGCCACCCTCACGCTGGCCGGCGGGGCCATCGCCTCGGTGGAAGTCTCCCGCGTCGCGCTGGGCCGTAAAAACAGCCTGCAGCTGGAAATCTTCGGTTCCACCGGTTCGCTGGCCTTCGACCTGGAAAACATCAACGAACTGCGCTTCTTCGATGGCACCTCCCCCATCCGGCAACAGGGCTTCTCCCGCATCCTTGTCACCGAACCCGAGCACCCCTACCTGGAGGCCTGGTGGCCCCAGGGACACGTCATCGGCTGGGAACACACCTTCACCCACCAGATCCGCGACTTCCTGACCGCCATCAGCACCGGCAGTGCGCCCTCCCCCTCCTTCGAGGAAGGGCTCCAGGTCCAACGCGTCCTGAACGCCATCCAGGAATCCGCCGCCGCGAAAAACACCCTCGTCCACGTCCCCACCACCTGACAACACCGTCGGCCGCCGCCGTTCACACTGACGCCGTCGGCCGCCGTCGTCGCACACTGAAGCCGGACCTTTCCCACTAACCTTCATCCCGCCACCAAGGAGTTCCGATGCCACGCCCGTACACCCTCTTCACCGGCCAGTGGGCCGACCTCCCCTTCGAGGAAGTCGCGCGGCTTGCCTCCGGCTGGGGCTACGACGGACTGGAAATCGCCGTCTCCGGGGACCACCTGGACGCCTGGCGCTGGGACGACGAGGAGTACATCGCCGGACGGCTGGCCATCCTGGAGAAATACAACCTGAAGGTCTGGGCCATCTCCAACCACCTCAAAGGCCAGGCCGTCTGCGACAACCCCATCGACTTCCGGCATGAAGCCATCGTCGGACCCAAGGTCTGGGGCGACGGGGATCCCGAGGGCGTCCGGCAGCGCGCGGCCGAGGAAATGAAGCACACCGCCCGCCTGGCCAAGGCGCTCGGGGTCAAAACTGTTGTCGGGTTCACCGGGTCCTCCATCTGGCAGTACGTCGCCATGTTCCCGCCCGTCCCCGAAGCCGTAATCAACGCCGGCTACCAGGACTTCGCCGACCGGTGGAACCCGATTCTGGACGTTTTCGACGAATGCGGTGTCCGCTTCGCCCATGAAGTCCACCCCTCCGAGATCGCCTACGACTACTGGACCACCGTCCGGACCCTCGAAGCGATCGGCCACCGCGAAGCGTTTGGACTGAACTGGGATCCCTCCCACTTCATGTGGCAGGGCATCGACCCCGTTTCCTTCATCTGGGACTTCAAGGACCGGATATACCACGTTGACTGCAAGGACACCAAGGTCCGGCAAACCGGCCGCAATACCGTGATGGGCTCCCACCTGCCCTGGGGCGATCCACGCCGCGGCTGGGACTTTGTTTCCGCCGGACGCGGAGACGTGCCCTGGGAATCCTCCTTCCGTGCGCTGACCGCCATCGGCTACGACGGGCCGATCAGCATCGAATGGGAAGACGCGGGCATGGACCGCCTCGAAGGCGCCCCTGAAGCACTCGCGGCCCTTAAGAAATACAACTTCACCCCCTCCACCCAGTCCTTCGACGCCGCCTTCAGCAACCAGGGCTGAGGCCGGCCGCTTGACGCCACGTCCTTTCCCCCGGCGGGGGCGCGCACTGTGGATACTGTTGGCGGCCATCCTGCTGGTCGCACTGAATCTGCGCGCCCCCATCGTGGCGCCGGCGCCTGTGCTGGGGATGCTGCGGGACGCGCTCCAACTCAGCGAACTGCAATCCGGCCTGCTGACCACCATCCCCGTGCTGTGCTTCGGCCTGCTGGCTCCGCTGGCGTCACTGCTGATCGCCCGCAGCGGACCGTATCTGTCCGTCACTCTGTGCCTTCTCGGGGTCGTGGCAGGTACTGTCCTGCGCTCCAGCGGTGGCGCGGGAACCGCCCTCCTGGGAACGGTGGTCATCGGAGCAGCGATAACGGTCGGCAACGTGGTGGTACCCGTCATTCTGCACCGGGACTTTCCCTATACCCAGGTTGGACTGGCCACCGGAGCCTATACCGCTGCCCTGAACATCGGCTCCATGGCCACCTCACTGCTCACAGCCCCGCTGGCAGCATTGCTTGGCTGGCGCCTGGCGTTGTTGAGTTGGGCAGTCGTCGCGGCAGCCGCACTCCTGGTGTGGTCACGCACAGTAGGCAGGACAGCTGCCTGGCTGATCCCGGCCAACTCCGAACCCGTGGGTCCGGCCGGCCCCGGGAGCCCCGCCGAAGCGCGGGCCTGGGGCAGCCCGCGGGCGTGGGCGCTGATGCTCGCCTTCGCCGGCCAAGGCTTTGCCTACTACGCCGTGACCGCATGGCTGCCCACCCTTCTCGTGGAGCTGCAGGGACAATCCGCGGCCAGTGCAGGCGCGGGGTCATCCCTGTTCCAAATTGCTGCAGTCGTGGGAGCGCTCGGCGTTCCTGTCATCGCACGGAAGCCCAATCTGCGCACGGTCCTCGTGGTCGTGGTGGTGTTGTGGTTGACGGTTCCGCTTGGCCTCATGCTGCTTCCAGCCCTGTGGCCGCTGTGGTGCTGCCTGGGCGGCGCGGCGCAAGGCGGGGGGATCACGGTGATATTCATCGCCGTCGTCCGGCAGTCCAGGAACTCCGGTCATGCCCGCCCGTTGTCGACGATGGTGCAGGGCGGCGGGTACGTCCTTGCCTCAACCGGTCCGTTGGCCATGGGAGGGATACGGGGGCTCAGCCACAACTGGACCGCTCCCCTGTTGGTGGTCCTCCTGGCCATCCTGGTGTTGCTGGTCCTGGGCCTGGTGGGCGCCACCCCGGACCGCCCCCGGCCGGGAGAAGCCTGAGCCACGCCGGTACGATCAGCGTTTACTGACAGTTCGCGCTAAAGTGTCTATATGCCACGGATAGCCGCCTCCACCAACGCGGAACAACGTGAGCAGACCCGGCGCAAGATCCTGACCGCCTTTGGAGAGCTGCTCTTCACCCGGGGGCTGCCCGGATTGACCATGACGGACGTGGCCCGGCAGGCCGGCGTCGGGCGGACAGCCGTCTACAACTACTTCGCGGACCTGGAACAACTCCTGGTGGCTTATGCCCTGGACGAAACCGACCGGTTCCTCAGTGAACTCAAGGCCGAACTGGACGAGTTGGCGAATCCGGTGGACCGGCTGGCCCGCTACGTGCGCTCACAGTTGCTGGACCTGTCGCGTCGCCACCTTCCGCCCGGCCCAGCCATGCGCTCAGTGTTGTCAGGGGAATCCTTCGCCAAACTTGCCGTCCATGTGGGCGACCTGACGTCGCTGCTGCAGGGGATCCTGCGCGACGGCATGGACCAGGGCTACCTACCGCCAGCGGATATCGACAGCCTGACGCAACTCATTCACGGCTCAATGACCGCCAGCGCGTCACGGGGTATCACCAACGGCGACCTGGAGCTGGAGGAAAACATCGCCCGCACCGTCCGATTTATTCAGGCCGGCGTCGGGGCCGTATTTGATGGCGGCCGCCCGGTCCGTGCCTTTCCGCCCATTCCTCCGCTCACCGGCCGCACCCTGTCCCGGGCCCTTCCTCCACAGCAGGAACTGCAGCAGCCCGCCTAGCGGCTCGGCGTCGGGGATGGCGGAGGGCTCAAGCGCGGGCAGGACAGCTGGCCGGGTGCCGTGTCCACTACTTCAGGCGGCACCAGGTCGGCAAAGCCGGACGTCAGAACGACGTCGACCACGGCATCATTCCTATCGTCGGCCACGAAATCCGTGTTGGGGATGTTGCGCTGCAGCGTGAAAGCGGCGCCTCTGCCCGCCTGGCCAGCCACTACGACCGCCGTTCCGTTGTAATCGGTGGTCTTGTTCTCCACGGCATCCACCGCGAAGCCGCGCTGCCGCAATCCGTCCGCCACGGATGCGGCGAGCCCTTCCTTGCGCGTGGCGTTGTAGACGCGGATGTGGATGTCGGACGGCGTTCCGTAGTTATACGTGTCCGACGGACAGGTTACCGCCGCCTTGGTGGCTTCGGCCGTCCCCCATTTCAGGTCTCCCCTGCTGAACAGGACGGCCAGCACCACTGATGCAACGACAACTGCCGCAAGGACCGTCAAGGTGATCCCGTGGATGAGCCGGTGCCGGAAAAGTATTGGATCTTCCAATTCCTTTTCCTGGCCGAATACCCGGTCAAGGTCCCTGCCCCGCACCACATGGTGCCCGTGGAGCATGGTCGGCTCCCGCTTGGGTCGCGGCTGCTCGGGGCTCTCAGCCATCGAGCACGAGGACCCGGGCATGCAGGATGGAACGCTGATGGAGGGCTGTCCGTACGGCCCGGTGCAAGCCGTCTTCGAGGTACATTGTTCCCTGCCACTGAACGACGTGCGGGAACAGGTCACCGAAAAAAGTGGAATCCTCAGCCAGCAGTGCCTCAAGGTCCAGTGTGGTCTTGGTCGTGACAAGTTCGTCCAGGCGCACCTGGCGGGGCGGCACCGCAGCCCAGTCTTTGGGAGTCAGGTACCCGTGGTCCGGATACGGTCGTCCGTCGCCAACTGCTTTGAAGATCACTGGTCCAGCCTAAAGACAAAGCACCCGGCATGGGAACTTGGCCGCACCGCTTCGGTCCGGACTGGCACCCAATATGACAGACCCGGCTGGCCGCATTTCCAACGCGCCTGCGAGGATGGATCCATGACGGTACAGACACCCGCACTCGCCCTGCTGCTCGACGTGGACGGGCCCATCGCAAGCCCCGTTTCCCGAACGGTGCGCCCCCGAATCATCAAGGACCTGGTGGCCTTGGCTGCCGAAGGCGTCCCGATCATCTTCAACACGGGCAGGTCGGACGCCTTTATCCGGGACCAGGTCATGGTGCCGATGCTCGAGCTGGGAATACCCGCCCATACCGTGGTCCACGCGATCTGCGAAAAGGGTGCCGTGTGGTTCAGCTTCAGCGCTGATGGACAGGGTCCGATTCATGTGGATAAGTCGCTGGCGGTACCCACGGCCTTCGGCGACGACATCCGCCGGCTGGTGGCCGAGGACTATGCCGCCCACATGTTTTTTGACGAGACCAAGCGCGCCATGGTGTCCGTGGAGCAGCAGGTGTCCGTATCCAACCAGGACTACCTTGCGGAGCAGAAGCTTTTTGATGCCGAAGCCCTCGAGCTGATGGGCAAGCACGGGCTCGGCGTCGTCATGCTGGACCACGCCGTGGCGGACGGCTCCGGCAGCTCCTCTCCGGCTGGCGGGTTGCCCATCGAATTCCGTGTGGACCCGACCATCATTTCCACCGACATCGAGTCCGTCCGGCTCGGCAAGGATCTGGGCGCCAGCCGCGCCGTCGAACTGCTTGCCGCCGAGGGGATCCAGCCGCAGGCCTGGCGAACGGTCGGTGATTCGCGCACCGATTACGCGATGGCCGACTGGCTCCACCACAACGACCACGCGGTCAAGCATGTGGACGTCCGGCCAGCCGATGGGGTGCCGGCCAAGCCGTACCCGATTCTGACCGCCGCTGACCTCGGTTTGGGTGCCGACGTCATTCACGACGACGCCGGTGCGGCGTTCCTGGCGAAGTGGCTGGAAATGGTGCTGACGGAGGAGGACTAGAACTTCCCTTCAGGAAGGCAACGGGAACGGCCGGCAGCTCCAGCCCGTTGAGCGCTTAGGTCACGCCCTGGGACATCACGCCCCGCGACGTTTGGGCCGAACCAGGAGGTTCATGCCGATGGGAATGTTCAGCGCGCTGCAGGCGGAGTTGAAGAGGACGTTCACGGGAAGCGCCGACGCCGTCCCGGACTGGGTGCCCCGGTTGGCGGAAGGGAACGACGGCGGACACTTCCGCCCGGGCTCTGCGGCGTGGGCGGTCCACGGATCCATGTCCACTATCGTCGCCGGAATCCGTGCACTGCTGATGCAGACCCTGCATCCCGGAGCCCTCGCAGGCGTGTACGACCATTCCCGCTTCCAGGATGACCCCCTGGGCAGGCTGGCAGGTACGATCCGATGGATCTTCACCGTGACGTACGGGTCCAAGGACGCTGCCCGCGACGCCTCAAACTGGGTGCTGCGCCTGCATGAAAAAGTCGTCGGCCGGTTCGTTGACGGCCATGGGAACGAGCGTGACTACGCCGCCAATGATCCGGACCTGCTCCATTGGGTACACATAGCCTTCACTGACGCCTTCCTTTCCTCCTACAAAGCCTTCGGGAGCCGAATCCCTGGTGGCCCGGACGCTTATGTGCGGGAGTGGGCCCAGGCCGGCCGACTGATGGGGGTCCAGGACCCGCCGGAAACGGAAAGCCAAATGCGGGCCGCGCTGGACCGCTGGTACGACGCCGGCGAGTTGCGGTACGACGACAGGGTCGCCGAAACGGTGGCATTCATCCGCAACCCACCGCTGCACCCGATGCTGCGGCCGGGCTACCGGGTGCTGTTTGCGGCGGCCGTTGCCACACTCGACCCGAAATACCGGACCATGTTGCGGCTGCGCACACCGCGCGTCGGCTTCCTTCGGTTGCCCGTGGTGTCGGCCACCAAGGTTACTTTGCGCCTGATTCGCACTGCCTTGGGCAGGACGGGACCGAGCGAGCTGGCAGCCCGTAGCCGGTTGCAGCGGCTGGGGTTGCTGTAAGCCGAGGCTGTGGAAAACCTTGGACTCCTTTTGAGCAACTGCGCTACCTTTAACCCACTCTGAGCAGCACCTTCTCAAGGTTTGGGGGACTTCATGCGCTCACAGGCGCGGCGCTCGGTCGTCTGCTTCCTGATGGTGTTGACCCTAGCCTCGGGATGCACGGCCAATGCCAGTCCACCTGACAGCGCCGAGACCTCCTCTGCCGCGCAGTCCACCTCCGCCGCCATCAGTTCCTCCCCACCAAGCTCCGCGATGGCGACCACCGCGGTCTACAAACCGGCCGACGCCACCGGACCGGCGCAGAACGTTCCCCTTCCCGTGAAACCACCGCTCGCTGACGAGTTTTCGAAGGAAGGGCTGGAGGCCTTCGCTCGGTACTGGTATTCCACTCTGTCGTACGCCTACGAGACCGGCGACATGGGGCCGCTCGAAGCTGTCACCGACCCCGGTTGCCAGACGTGCGCAAAGGTAAAGGACAGCGTCGTGCCGTGGCACAGCGAGGGCCGGTGGACCGTCGGTGGACAGATGATCGTGGAAGCAGCCCAAAGCACTTTTAAGGAAACACCTGAAAGCGAATATCAAGTGATCCTTATCGTCCATCAGGAACCAATCGCCTACTACAGAGCAGATAGGACGGTCGCCGATACGAAACCAGCGACAGCGCCGATAACGGACATACTTGTCGGGCGTTACACAGAGGGAAAGTGGAATACGAGGACGGCGGAGCATGTCAGCGGCAAGGCATCCTGATCCGCCCGCAAGCCAAATTGGGAAATTCTGGGCAATAGTGTCCGTACTTGCACTGTTTGTTTTCTATTCGGTCCAGCCCGTGTATGCGGATGTCACGGAACCACCCATTGATAACGGCTGGGATGATACCGGTGTTGGTTCTGGCGCCTGGAATCCTATTCCCGGCGGCTACTGGGGGACCCTACCAATAAGCTTTAACCCCGGACCTTTTCTGTACAAGTACGAGTTCTTATGTCTGATCGAAGAAAACAATTTCGACAAGGCTTGTCTCGCTAGATCGATACAATGCACGGCAGCTGAAGGTGGTCGTCCTGTCCTTTGGTTTTGGACTCCTCGAGGATTTGAACCTCCGGAGTGGCGCCCTCTTGATGCGCCGTCCTGCATCTACTCAGAGGACCCGAGTAATGTCTTGGACCAGATTGCTGCCCAGATCCAACAGGCGTTTGAGCACTCGCCCGTCCTGCCTGCAACGGTTGCCAGCCAACCCGGTCCCAACACGCTTCGCGGAGCCAACACCAACTTCTACGCCGAGGCCACCACGCAGACCTTCGATATCGAGTTGCTCGCTCAGCAGGTCCACATAGTTGCCACTCCCGTGCATTACCTATGGAATTATGGCGACGGCAGCTCGCTGGCCCCCACCACGGCAGCCGGAGCGCCCCTCCCACGGGCTCGTTGGGGCGAAAACACAGGGACGAGTCATGCCTACGCGGCCACCGGCGACTACGCCGTTTCGTTGACCACCTTCTTCCACGGCACCTACGCCGTCAATGGTGGACCTGCGCTGCCCATTCCCGGTGAGGGCAGCTTCGCCTCAGTTCCCCTGACCGTCAGTGTCTGGCGGGCAGAGACCAAGAACTATGCCGACAACTGTTTGCAGAACCCCCTGGGTGCAGGCTGCCCCGGCGTGCCACCGAGCCCCTGACGTCCTGCACTGTGGCGCCTCGCGTGCGGCCCTGCGCCAGCGGTCAGCACAAAGGAGGTCGGGCCGACAACGCCGGAGGAGTCACATTTTGCCCATGAGCAGCGAGGTTGGAGGGATGAAACGCAGAATGCCCCGGTCCGAAGACCGAGGCATTCTGTCCCCGAAGGGAATGCGGAGAATGGGGGATTTGAACCCCCGAGGGCGTTAACCCAACACGCGTTCCAGGCGTGCGCCATAGGCCGCTAGGCGAATTCTCCAGTGCTTGCTCGTGATGAGCAGGTTCTAGGATACCCGGACTTTTCCCGATGTTCCTAATCGGGCTCAGCGAACACGGCAGTCTTTGGTCCACGGTCCGACCACGGACCGCAGGGCTGAACAACATTGCGATACTGCCTCTTCGGCTTGGCTGCGGACGGCACTGGGCGCATGCGAAGGGCGACAGAGCCCCGTTCAAGCCCTGTCGCCCTTCATGATGCGGCCTTCGGAAGAGAGACCCCTTGCAGGTAATAGGCCGGGCGGTCCGGGTCCGGGGAGGCGATCCCAGTCAACACGAACTTGCCGCATGCGTTACAACCTTGTCAATGCATCGTGACAAGTGTAACAAGGGGATGACCGCAGTAGTCCATAGCTAATCCAAAAAATACAAAATGTTTCTTCGGCCCTTCCCTCCCGGCAGAGAGGCGCCGCGGACGGGGCGAACCGATGCCCATCCACTGGCCCTGCTGCTGTGCGGATGCCCCCGAAAGTTCGGGTAAGCTGGATGACGGCCCCTCATGTGGCGTCATCCTGTGAACTCCCCCAGGACCGGAAGGTAGCAAGGGTAAGCGGGCTCTGGCGGGTGCATGAGGGGTCTTTTACGTTCTCCCTGACCTCTGATTTCGGCCAGCAGATTGTCAGTTGCACCAGATAGGGTTTTACCTGTGACAGCACCCACCGCCCTCTACCGCCGTTACCGTCCCGACTCGTTCGCGGACGTTATCGGTCAGGAGCATGTCACCGAACCCTTGATGGCCGCCCTGCAGAAAAACAGGGTGAATCACGCCTATCTCTTTTCCGGGCCCCGCGGCTGCGGCAAGACAACGTCAGCCCGCATTCTTGCCCGCTGCCTGAACTGCGCCCAAGGTCCGACGGCGGTTCCCTGCGGCCAGTGCGCGAGCTGCATTGAACTGGCCAGGGGCGGGTCCGGATCCCTGGATGTCATCGAGATCGACGCCGCCAGCCACGGCGGCGTGGACGATGCGCGGGATCTACGTGAACGGGCCACGTTCGCGCCCGTACGCGACCGCTACAAAATCTTCATCATCGATGAGGCGCACATGGTGACATCCGCGGGGTTTAACGCCCTGCTGAAGATCGTCGAAGAGCCACCGGAACACATCAAGTTCATTTTCGCCACGACGGAGCCGGACAAGGTGATCGGCACCATCCGCTCACGAACTCATCACTACCCGTTCCGGCTGGTCCCGCCGGAACCGCTGATGGCCTACCTGGGTCAACTGTGCGACCAGGAGCACGTCCCGGTCGCTCCGGGCGTGCTGTCCCTCGTCGTTCGGGCCGGTGGCGGTTCCGTCCGTGATTCCCTCTCGGTTCTGGACCAGCTGATGTCCGGCGCCGGCCCGGAGGGGCTGGACTACGAACTGGCCGTTTCGTTGCTTGGCTACACGCACGCCTCGCTGCTCGACGACGTCGTCGACGCCTTGGCCGCCGCGGACGCTGCCACCGTATTTCGCGCAGTGGACCGCGTCATCCAAACTGGTTTGGATCCCCGACGGTTCGTCGAAGACCTGCTGGAGCGGTTCCGCGACCTGATCATCGTCCAGGCGATGCCCGAAAGCGCGCACGCGATTCTCCGCGGGATGCCCGAGGACCAAATTTCCCGCATGCAGAGCCAAGCCACTCTCCTTGGTGCGGCAGAGCTGTCCCGCTCCGCAGACGTCACGAATACCGCGCTGACCGAGATGACGGGCGCGACGTCACCTCGCCTTCACCTGGAACTCCTGAGCGCCCGCCTTCTGCTGCCTGGCGCCGAAAAGTCCGAGCGGGGCATGGCTGCCCGCCTGGACCGTATCGAGCGTCGCTTGAGCTACGGCATCCCGGATCGCGAAGCGACCAGCGCCACAGCCGTTGACGGCCCGCTTGCCACGGCCGATGGTTCCCAAGAACGTCCGGCGGCTCGTGACGAATCGCCGGAACGCGCCGGTCAGACTGGTGCAGGAACGTCGTCACAGCCCAGAGTCTCTACCAGTGACTGGCCCCTGGAGGACCGCAACACGGTTGGCTCGGGTGCTCAGAGGAACGCCGACACGGCGGCCTCTCCATCCTCCTCAGCTTCCACCGCAGCGCTTAGGCCGGAACCGACTCGTCCCGAGCGCCGGGAATCCGTCCCGTCCGCTGCGGACCACCCCGTTGCCGGCCAGCGGGAAGAGGAACGGGCGCTGGGGGGCCAGCGGACGCAGGAGTCGGGAGGAGCCCCACGTTCCGACTCGACGCTCGACTCGCGCGGAGCCGGCGCGGGTGCAGGGGTGGGTTCGGGTGCCGAACGATCGACCACCCGGACGAGCCCGCAGGGACCGACAGCCGGAGGCGCCCAGTCGGGCGTTGAGGTTTTGAGGCGTGCTTGGCCTGACATTCTCGACCAGCTGGCCAAGGTCAAGCGCAGTAGTTGGGCGCTGGTGGCCCCCAACGCGACACCCCTGTCCTTCGACGGGGAAGTGCTGGTGCTGGGCTTCATCACCGACGGCCTGGCTGGCGCTTTTGGACGTGGGGATCACTCAGACAACCTGCGGACAGCCATTCAAAAATCCCTCGGCATCAACTGCCGGGTCACTGCCGCGGTCAACGGGGCTTCCTCAGCCGATTCGAGCGCTGAACCCGGCCCAAAAGCTCCCACTGACCGGGCAGCCACCGCGTCGACAGCGGCGGCCTCAAGCACCTGGGCTTCCGAGCACCAGGAAACCCCGCGCCCGGGAACCGGGCAGCAGCGGACCGGGCAGCAGGAGACCGGACAAGAGCGGACCGGCCCTCGAGGCAACGCCGATCCTTTCCTTGGCAGCGGCAGCAACAGCGGCCAACCTGCCGTTGCCCAAAGAATTGACCGGCCCGTGAATGGCAGTGGTGCCGGTGACCGAACGTCGTCCGCACCACAGGCCAACCGACCGGACAACCAAACACGCACCAGGGGCGGGCACGAAGGAGCACCGACAGTCGATCCGGACGCTACGCCGGCTGCCCTGACCCCGTCGCAGCGCCCTTTCACGCAACCGCCGTCCCATGCCAAGCGAGCCGCGAACGAACGGACCGTTGAGCCGGAACCGCGGGATCGGGACACGGACGAACCGCCCTACTTTGACGAAGAACCGCCGTCGGAATGGGATGTGCCCCCACCGGACCCCGGTAGCACACCTCAACGTCGGCAACAGCCGCCATCGGTTCAGCAGCGACCCTCCGGTGCGGCTGGCCGGTCGCAGGCTCGCTCCGACAGCTTGGCCGGACGCCCGTCCGCCAGTGAGCCTCCGGCGGAGGCGGGCCGTGCGCGGCCGGAAGATTACACCTGGAAGCCTGCTTCGGCTCCCCTGGCTGAACCCGGATGGGGAGTAGTCGCGGACGCCCCGGACTGGGCGACGCCAGACACGGGGACTACCCCAGCCAAGGGGGCGGCACCACGCACGACGCCGGCCCCGGCACCCGCTGGCACCCCGGCCGGCAGACCAGAGAAAGCCGAACAGCCGGAATCACCGCGTGCGCCCGTAACTGCAGCGGCCGATGCTGGCGCGCCTCCACCGGCAACGCGGCGGATGAGTCTTTACGAGCGACTGAAAAACAGCCCGGAAGCTCAGGCTGGGCGGATCGCGACCCCAGCGCGCCGACCGGAAGCGGCGCCCTTCGTGGAAGACATTCCCAGCGCGGATGACGAGACCATCGAGGAATCAGGGCTCGTGGGCAAGGCTGCCGTGGAGCGGATTTTGGGTGGGCGCTTAATTGAAGAACGAAACATCGGCTGAAAGGCTCCCTGACCCACAGGGAGTGGGGCTCAAGGCCCACACAACGGTTGGAACGAGGAATAGGTGTACGAGGGAGCAGTTCAGGAACTGATCGACGAGCTGGGCCGGTTGCCTGGAATCGGGCCAAAGTCAGCACAACGGTTGGCATTCCACATCCTCGAAGCGGACCCGGAGGACATGAAGCGACTGGTCAATGCCCTGGTGACCGTCAAGGAGCGCGTGAAGTTCTGCACCATCTGCGGCAACGTTTCTGAGCAGGAAACCTGCAACATCTGTCGCGATCCCCGGCGCGACCCGACGATCATCTGCGTCGTCGAGGAGTCCAAGGACGTTCTCGCCGTGGAACGCACCCGATCCTTCAAGGGCAGGTACCACGTCCTCGGCGGGGCGATCAATCCCATTGCTGGAATTGGACCCGAGCAACTCCGCATCCGGGAGCTGCTCACGCGCCTCAATGACAGCCAGATCGAGGAAATTATCATCGCCACGGACCCCAACCTTGAGGGCGAAGCCACTGCCACGTACCTCGCCCGGATGCTCAAAAGCATCGGCGTGGCAGTGACGAGGCTTGCCTCCGGGCTGCCTGTTGGTGGGGACCTGGAATACGCCGACGAGGTGACCCTGGGCCGGGCATTCGAAGGCCGGCGCAACGCGATTGCCTAGGGGGACCACCTCGATTCTTTCCATCGTCATGAAGAATCAGCAATTCTTTACGCCATGGCACCCGGGATAAACTTGCTGTGCATCCCTGACAGGAACTCCTGCCGCTCAGTGCCGCCACGGCACCGCGCTCCGGGAGGTCCCGGCCGGACCCGTTGTCCGTCCCGCGTGGGCCGCCGGCTTCCCAGCCCGACAGGCCGCGTTGCCAGAATTTGCAGTGATATTAAGTAACCGATGATGGGTAGGGCATGAGTCTGATCGTCCAGAAGTACGGTGGATCCTCGGTGGCGGACGCTGCCGGCATAAAGCGCGTCGCCCGCCGTGTCGTGGACACCCAGAACGCAGGCAACGAGGTCGTCGTCGTCGTTTCCGCCATGGGCGACACCACAGATGAGCTGCTCGACCTCGCCGCCGAAGTCGCCGACCAGCCCCCGGCACGCGAACTGGACATGCTGATGACCGCCGGTGAACGAATTTCCATGGCCCTTCTGGCCATGGCCATTCACAACCTCGACGCCGTCGCCCAGTCCTTCACCGGCAGCCAGGCCGGCATGATCACCGACGGCATCCATGGCAAGGCCCGGATCATCGATGTGGACCCGCACCGCGTCCGCACCGCCCTGGACAAGGGAAACATCGCCATCGTCGCCGGCTTCCAGGGCATGAGCCGCCAGACAAACGAAATCACCACCATGGGCCGCGGCGGTTCCGACACGACGGCGGTTGCCCTGGCCGCTGCCCTGGACGCGGACGTCTGCGAGATCTACACCGACGTCGACGGCGTCTACACCGCAGATCCCCGCGTGGTGCCGAGCGCGCAGAAAATCGACCGCATTTCCAGCGAGGAGATGCTTGAGATGGCCGCTTCGGGCGCCAAAATCCTGCACCTGCGCTGCGTCGAGTACGCCAGGCGGTTCGGTCTGCCCATCCACGTCCGTTCATCTTTCAGCGACCTTGAGGGCACATGGGTTCTGCCCAGCCCCGGGGACAAGATCAAAATCTCAGAGGGAGTTGCCTTGGAGCAGCCAATCATCTCCGGCGTCGCACACGACCGCTCGGAAGGCAAAGTCACCGTCGTCGGGGTGCCCGACATCCCGGGCAAGGCCGCCGAAATTTTTGGCATCATTGCCGGCGCCCACTCGAACATCGACATGATCGTCCAGAACATCTCGACGCGTGGCTCCGGGAAGACCGACATCTCTTTCACCCTGCCCATCGTGGAGGGCGCGGATGCGCTGGCGGCACTTCGTGCTGCCCAGGAATCCGTGGGATTTGAATCCCTGATCTACGACGACCAGATCGGCAAGCTCTCGCTTATCGGTGCTGGAATGCGATCCAACCCGGGCGTTTCTTTTCGCTTCTTCAAAGCCTTATCCGAGGCCGGAGTCAACATCGACCTGATCTCCACCTCCGAGATTCGAATCTCTGTCGTTACCCGGGCGGACCTGCTCGACACCGCGGTGCGGGCGGTTCACAAAGCCTTCGGCCTGGACACCGAGGACGAAGTGACCGTCTACGGCGGCACAGGCCGCTGAGGAAAGACAGCAGCTGCCCGGGACGGCCATCCCGGGCAGCTGCTGTCTTTGAGGTGTCAGGAATTGGTGGTGTGCGGTTTCCGAACACCGTAGTGGTGCCCAGTCGAGTCGGTCTCGACCTCAAACTGTGCAAGATCCTCGTCCGACGCCTGCTCAAACTCGTCGTGACGGTGGACCACCGGCCCATCGATCGCTCCACGATCGGCGGGACCAAAGACTCCCTGCAGATGTTCCGTGGCGTGCATGAAGTGTTCCAGGCGGTGATGCTCCCGTGCCATTGCCAACACCTCCTTTCCACAGACGGAAGGTGTGCCAACAGCCACATTTTACGCCTTTGTTGATGGAAAGGACCTGCCAGCCGAGCCTTCAGCGGGCATGCCCGCTCAGCGGAGGGACTTGTCTCCGGGATCCTTCGGCACCACATAGGTACTTCCGTCCGGGCGGTGGATGGTCTCCCACTGCTGGGCTTCCGCTGCCTGCTGCCGGGCGAGTAGTTGCTTGTTTTCCTCGGTCATTTCGTGATCGATGGAGGTGCGGTTGGCAGGTCCAAAAATCGCCCGCAACCTGTCGGTGGCGTTCATGAACCTCTCGACAAAGCTCTTTTCCGGCATGGCATTCCTGGTTCGCTGGCTGGAGGGACAGTTCAATAGTACCCTAATGATTAGTGCACTAACTAACGCAGTAAGAAGGTGGCCGTGAGTGGTTCCGAGAATGACCTGACGCTGGAACGGCAGCTGTGCTTTGCCCTGAGTGTTGCCTCGCGCAGCGTCATCACCGCCTACAAGCCTGTCCTGGGTGCGTTGGAACTGACCCACCCGCAGTACCTGGTGATGCTCGCGTTGTGGGAACGCAGCCCGCGCTCCGTCAAGGACATCAGCAGTTCCCTCCTGCTGGAACCCGCGACGCTGTCCCCGCTCCTGAAGCGCCTGGAGGCTTCCGGGCTCATCACCCGCGCACGGGACACCGCTGATGAACGTGTGCTGGTCATCTCCCTGACCCGCAAAGGTGCGGAACTTCGCCGCAAGGCCCTCTCCGTTCCCGGCGCCATGTTGTCGCGCCTGGGCCTGAGCCGGGCCGAGGCAGCCCAGCTGCATACCACCATGACCAAGCTCATCGTGGCGGCACAAAGCGCGAGCAACGACGCCGGCGTCCCTGACGCGTTCACCACAGGGCCCGCGTCTTCCCCACCGGAATGGTCGCCATCCGACATCAGCGCTCCGAACGCCGCCAATGCCAGCCTGGATACGGCGTGAGCCCCACTTTGCAGCTTCTTCCACCAGCCGAAGGGCTCGCCCGGCAGGCGGCGCATGAAGAACTTGTTGCCGGATACGCCGACCCATATCTGCTGCGCCGCTCCTCCGGCCACAAGCACCCGGTGGAAGACTTCCTGTTTACC
Organism: Micrococcaceae bacterium; assembly: GCA_025465475.1. GTDB lineage: Bacteria > Actinomycetota > Actinomycetes > Actinomycetales > Micrococcaceae > Arthrobacter_M. The sequence continues at coordinate 29,463 of JAODMR010000005.1, read as the reverse complement.
TACTACAACCACAAGCCCGGCCAGCTCCGCCGGTGGCATCCAGGCACTGGCGTCGTACTGACCGGCCAGCAGGCGGCCGAGCGGCAGCAGTGGAAGTATTATCGCCCGCTCAGTGCGAGCGAACGGGAAACCCTGGCTATACGCCCCAATGAATCGGCCGTCGTCGTGGACACCGACAGGTTCCTCCGCGAGCGCCGGGAGACGGTGGGCTTCACAGAGCTTTTGCTGTCCCGTACCACTGACCGGACCGCACAGTTCGGCTGTTTCGGCCTGCACGAGTGGGCGATGGTTTACGGACAAGGTCCCGACGACGTCCGGCACGAATATCTGCAGCTGCGCCTTGGCACGAAAGGAACTGACGCCGTTGTCGCGAAAAACAGGATCCGGTGCACCCACTTTGATGCGTTCCGGTTCTACACGCCGAAAGCGGTACCGCTTAACGAGCTGACCCCCACCCGCGACAATCAGCGGGACCTGGAACAGCCCGGCTGCCTGCACGCCAATATGGACCTCTACAAGTGGGCGTACAAGCTCTCGCCAACACTGCCCAGCGAACTGGTAATGGCCTGCTTCGAACTGTCCTGGCGGATCCGGGCCATGGACATGCAGGCCTCGCCCTATGACCTTGCCGACTGGGGCTATCCGCCGATCCCCATCGAGACGGCAACCGGAAAAGCGAACTACGTCGCCTTGCAGCGGGCTTTCAGCGCGGAGTCGGCACAATTGCGGGAGCGCCTCCTGGCCGCCATCCAATCGTTATCGGCGCCGGTCCCCGTAGACCCCGCAACCCACTAGGCTGGCGGTCATGGGACCCTGGACGCGAGCGAACACGGGGGCGCGCAGCCCACGCAGGCTTGGCATAAACGCAGTGACGGCGGCTGCCGGGGCGGCACTGCTGCTCGCCCTCGCCGGGTGCACCGCCGGCGGGTCGGCGTCCGCCCCCGGAAGTTCCGCCGGTGGGCCGGCTGCAACCTCCGGTCCGACGTCGGCCGTCTCCCCCAGTGAGCCCACGTCCGCCGTCTCCCCGGGCGCGCCCGCATCGGCCGCACCCACGTCGGCGCCCGGCCTGACCGCGCCGGCCGAACCGCTCGGACCCGCGACGCCCTCCCCCTCCCCTTTGATCCCGCCGTCAGGGACTCCCGGCAACGCAACTGCCACGACCAGCTCCCTGACCATCACCTTGCTGGCCACCCCGACAGCCACGCCGGTGACCTACACCCTGCTCTGCGACGGTGCGGCCGTCAGCCCCACGTCCACCCTGCCGAACGCGGCCACCGCCTGCGGCGAGCTGGAGGCGCATGGCGAGGAGGTGCTGGCCAGTCAACGCCCGATGCCCGAGCAGTGCACCCAGCAGTACGGTGGCCCGCAGCAGGCAACCGTGACCGGCACGTTCCACGGTCACACCATCGACGCCTCCTTCAGCCTTACCGACGGCTGCCGGATTGCTGCGTGGAACAGCATCCCCACGCTGCTCGGCGGCCCGGCCGGCACCAATTAGCCGGTTCGGTAACTTACTGCCCCACTCGGTAGACTGGGATGGCAAGCTCGCGGAGCGCTGACCACAACAGCGTGAGACGGCACCTTCCGCGGCCACTCATTTAACATCAGGAGTTCCCGGATGCCCCGGATCGTTGTCGATGTCATGCCCAAACCCGAGATTCTTGACCCGCAGGGAAAGGCGATTGTCGGGGCGTTGCCGCGGCTCGGCTTTACCGGCTTCAGTTCCGTCAGGCAAGGCAAGCGCTTTGAGCTGTTCACCGACGGGGAGGTCACGGAGGAGCTGCTGGCGCAGGCCCGCGAAGCTGCCGCCACACTGCTTTCCAACCCCGTGATCGAGGATGTCGTCAACGTTGAGGTTGTGGCGGACTAGTCATGACTGAAACTCCCTTGATCGGAGCTCCTGCCCCCGAGGCAGGCAGCAACGCCGCCCTGGCCGGCGCTCGCATCGGCGTCGTCACCTTCCCCGGCACGCTCGATGACCGGGACGCTGCCCGGGCCGTGCGCATGGCAGGCGGCACGCCCGTCCAGTTGTGGCACGCCGACACCAGCTCCGACGTGCTGAGCGACGTCGACGCCGTCATCCTGCCTGGCGGGTTCTCCTACGGCGACTACCTGCGCGCGGGCGCGATTGCCCGCTTCGCGCCGCTCATGTCCCGCATCATCGACGCCGCCAATTCCAATGCGAAGCTGCCCGTCCTGGGTATCTGCAACGGTTTCCAGATGCTGACCGAATCCCACCTGCTTCCGGGGTCGATGCTCAAGAACGACCACCTGAAGTTCATTTGTCGGGATCAGGTCCTGCGGGTCGAGAACAACACCACGGCCTGGACCACGGACTTCGACGCGAACCAGGAAATCACCGTTCCGCTGAAGAACCAGGACGGCCAGTACCTGGCTGACGACAAAACCCTTGATGCGCTCGAGGCAGAGGGCCGCGTGGTCTTCCGCTACGTCGGCTTCAACCCCAACGGCTCACGCCGTGATATCGCCGGCATCGCCAACGAGGCGGGCAACGTCGTCGGGCTCATGCCGCACCCCGAGCACGCCGTGGAAACCGGTTATGGCCCGGGATCCTTCGAAAACAGCTCCACCAGTACCGACGGCCTTGGCTTCTTCACGTCCGTCCTGAACAAGCTCGTGGGAGGCACCAAATGAGCGAGGTCTCGACAGGCTCGACCACCGAAGGGGTCTCGACAGGCTCGACCACCGGGGCGGGCTCGAACAGCGGGGACGTTTCGAACACCGGACCCGAGACGGTGGAGATCGCCCCGGCGACGGCACCCGTGGACCGGAAGTTCAACATCGACACGGTGGACAACGCCGAAAAAACGCCGGACACGGACCTGCCCTGGGCCGAACTGGGCCTGAAGGACACCGAGTACCAACGCGTCGTGGAAATCCTGGGCCGCCGCCCCACAGCGGCGGAACTGGCCATGTACTCCGTGATGTGGAGCGAACACTGCTCCTACAAGTCCTCCAAGGTGCACCTGCGCCAGTTCGGCGACAAGGTCACGGACGAAATGAAGGAACACCTCCTGGTCGGCATCGGCGAGAACGCCGGCGTCGTCGACATCGGCGAGGGCTGGGCGGTGACCTTCAAGGTCGAGTCGCACAACCACCCCTCCTTCGTTGAGCCTTACCAGGGCGCGGCGACCGGCGTTGGCGGCATCGTCCGCGACATCATCTCCATGGGCGCCCGCCCGGTCGCCGTGATGGATCCACTGCGGTTCGGCGCCATCGACCACCCGGACACCGCCCGGCTGGTGCACGGCATCGTCTCCGGCATCGGCGGCTACGGTAACTCCCTGGGCCTGCCCAACATCGGTGGCGAGGTCGTCTTCGACTCCGTCTACCAGGGCAACCCCCTAGTGAACGCGCTGGCCGTCGGCGTGCTCCGGCACGAGGACATCCGCCTGGCCAATGCGTCCGGCGCCGGCAACAAGGTGGTCCTGTTCGGGGCGCGCACCGGTGGTGACGGCATCGGCGGAGCCTCCGTGCTGGCCTCCGAATCCTTCGACGCCACCAAGCCCTCCAAGCGGCCGGCTGTCCAGGTCGGCGACCCGTTCGCCGAAAAGGTGCTCATCGAGTGCTGCCTGGAGCTGTTCAAGGCAGCAGTGGTGGAAGGCATCCAGGACCTGGGGGCCGCGGGCATCTCCTGCGCCACCAGCGAACTGGCCTCCAACGGTGACGGCGGCATGCACGTCGAGCTGACCAAGGTCCTGCTGCGCGACCCCACCCTGACACCGGGTGAAATCCTGATGTCGGAGTCGCAGGAACGCATGATGGCAGTCGTCACGCCGGAAAACATGGCAGCGTTCGAAGCCATTATGGACAAGTGGGCCGTGGAGTACTCCTGGCTGGGTGAAGTCACCGACACGGGCCGGCTGATCATCGACTGGGATGGCGAGACCATCGTCGACGTCGACCCCCGCACCGTCGCGCATGAGGGCCCCGTGTACGAGCGCCCCTACGCCCGGCCGGAGTGGCTCGACGGCGTCCAGGCTGACTCGTTCACCGGCGGCCGCCCCGCCTCGGGTAACGAACTGCGGGACGCCGTCCTGCAGTTGATGGCTGCCCCGAACATGGCGTCGAAGAAGTGGGTCACCGATCAGTACGACCGGTACGTGCAGGGCAACACAGCCCTTGCCATGCCTGATGATGCCGGCGTGATCCGCGTGGATGAAGGGTCGGGTCTGGGTGTCGCGCTGTCAACCGATGCCAACGGCCGCTACTCCTACCTGAGCCCCTACGAGGGCGCGCGCCTGGCCCTGGCGGAGTCCTACCGGAACGTCGCCACCTCCGGTGCGCGCCCCCTCGCCGTCACCGACTGCCTGAACTTTGGCTCCCCGGAGGATCCCGACGTCATGTGGCAGTTCGCCGAGTCGGTGCGCGGCCTCTCGGACGCCTGCCAGGAACTGGGCGTCCCGGTCACCGGTGGCAACGTGTCGCTGTACAACCAGACCGGCGGCGTCGCCATCCACCCAACCCCCGTGGTCGGCGTGCTCGGCGTCTTCGACGACGTCGCGCGCCGCACCCCGTCCGGGTGGCGTGAGGACGGCCAGGCCGTCTACCTGCTCGGTACGACGGCGGATGAGCTGGATGGGTCGGAATGGGCCAACCTGCAGGGACATCTGGGTGGCCTGCCGCCCAAGGCGGACCTGGACCGGGAACGCCAGCTGGCGGAGATCCTCATCAACGCCTCCCGTGACGGCATGGTTGACGCTGCCCATGACCTCTCCGAGGGTGGCCTGGCTGCTGCCCTGGTGGAGTCGTCCCTTCGGTACAACACAGGTGCCCGGGTGGCATTGAGTGAGGTCTGCGACCGTGACGGGGTGGACCCGTTCACGCTGCTGTTTTCCGAATCGCAGGGCAGGGCCATCGTGTCGGTCCCGCGTTCCGAGGAGATCCGTTTCACCGATATGTGTTCCGCCCGCTCGTTCCCCACCGCCCGCATCGGCGTCGTGGATGCGGACTCCGGATCGCTGGAGGTGCAGGGCCTGTTCACGCTGCCGCTGGATGAGGTCCGGAAGGTCAACGAGGAAGTGCTGCCCAAGTACTTCGCCTGATCGGCGGTTTCGTTGTCCCCGGCGCCCACCCGAAAGGATGGGCAGCCGGGGACAACTGCGTTAACCCCGGCTTCGCAGGATCCCGGGACGCACTCGTTGGGGAGGAGAAGGTGATGCGGTGACGCACAGCCGGGTTCCGGCGGCCAACCAGTCGCCGCTACGTTCCGGCGGCCAACCGGGTTGCCGCTTCGAAGTAGCGGGACGTCACCAGGCGTTGCATGAGGACGGTGACGGGGGTGCCCAGCCGAAACGCCAGGCCTGCCGGCCGGCTGAAGGCCAGCACCTGGAAGGTCACGGCGCCGTCCGCTTCCAGCCGGGCGACGAAGGCTTCTTCACCCGTCGCGGGATGTCCCGGAAGGCTGCCGTAGCCGAAACCGGCCCACTGGGGACGGAAGCCGCCCTCGGGCAGGGCCACTGCCGCTGCGGGTTCCCGCGTCCACACCACCTCACAGGGCACGGGCAGGCGCAGTGTCCCCACCCCAAAGCCGGAGCGCACCCGGCCGCTGGGAACCACCCGCGGACCGGCGGACACGCTCAGGCCGGCTCCGCGCTGGATGCCCCAGGACAGAACCCCCTCGGCCAGCCGCGAGTATGCCTCCGGACCCTGTCCGACGTGCTGTTGCTGCTGAACCCTCCGGTACGCCCGCGGCCAGTTCCCGTGGCCCTCGATAAGGGCCAGGGTTTCCCCGACCTCGGGGTAGGTCAGTCCGCCCCTGTCCTTCATTTCTTTCCCCGTTCCGGGAGTTTCCGGGTCAGCGGGCGCTCCGCCGAGCCCGCCTCCACCAGCTGGTTCCAGCCCAGCGCCTTCCGTTGCGCCCGGGGCATTCCCGCGACCACCAGGTCGTAGGAGTCCTCGATCATGTCCCGGATCATGTCCTCCGGAAGCCCGGCGTCGCAGTCCACGCCGTTCCAGTGCTCCTTGTTCAGGTGATAAGCGCCAGTGATTTGCGGATGCGCCTGACGCAGCTGACGGGCCAGGACGGGGTCGCATTTCAGGCTCACCGATAGTGGCCAGCGTCAAGGGCTGCCAGGGCAAAGACCTTGGCTTCATGCCGGCCGGCGGTGGGAAGGGGGTACCGGACCTTGAACACCGAGGTTTCTGGCCCGAACGGGAAGTCCTCAAAGCTGCCCGGCAGGGACAGGCAGGTTTGCCGAAGGTGTGCGGGGTCCATTCACAGTCCCCGGCGGGGAGCCTCAATCGCCGGACAGGCGTCCATCACCACGTCCAGCCCAGCATCCCGGGCGCGGGAGGCCGCGTCCTCGTCGATCACGCCCAGCTGCAGCCAGACGGCCTTGGCGCCAACGGCGATGGCCTGATCAACGACGGCCCCCACGCGCTGTGAGTTGACGAAGCAGTCGACGACGTCGATGGAGCCTGGGATGTCAGCCAGCGACGTGTAGCCGGTTGCGCCGTGCACGTCCTCACCCTTGGGATTCACGGGGATGATGTCCATGCCCAGCTGCTGCTGCAGGAACCGGGCGACGCCGACGGCTGGGCGGAGCGGGTTGGTGGAGAGACCCACGACGGCCCAGCGGCCTTTGGTGCTTAGCAGCCGGGTGATGACGTCGGGATCGTTCACGGAAGTCATGGCCCCAGCCTAGCCCCTGGATAACCGCCGGAGAGGATCACCGTATCAGCCGCCGGTGCTCAGTTCCTCGATGTAGAGGGACCAGAACTCGCTGCGTTTCGCGGCCGGAGGGTCCAGTTTCTTCAGCTGCGACTCAAAGGACCGGGCAACGCGCTCGAACTCCTCGTCGTCCTCCGGTCCGATCGCGTCCCGGTCAATGGAGCCCCACAGACGGGTAATGGACACCAGTTGCTCCAGGGAGGACGCCATCAGGGTCTCATCGTCCTCACAGACGCACCAGACGGCCCCCGAGTCCCGATCGACGACAACAAATTCGAAGTCTCCGTCATTAAGGAGGATGGCACGCCCGGCATTGTCGTTCCGGTAGGGCGGGGATAACCAGTCACCGTCGTGGGGTATGTCCTGCAGGCCGGTTCGCCCCAGCGGAGCGAGTGCTTCCACTATCTGGTTGTCGTCCATGAGAACCTCCCCTTCTGTCGAACACTAGCCACCGGCCAAAATGGCGTCAATGGCAAGTGGTCAGTGGGCGGCGACAACCTCTACCGGGTTGGCCAGCCGCCGGTTTTTGAGCACGGGCAGGAACTCCCGCACCTCATCGATCCGCTTGCGCGTCACGACCGCGGTTGCGATTCCCTCCGGTTCCTCGTTCAGGAAATCCTGAACGACACCCATCGGGTCCAGCACCACCGAATGGCCGATGCAGTAGTCACTGGAGACGCCTGCCGCCGCGACCCAGCAGGTGTTCTCGATGGCGCGGGCCTTCAGCAGCGACTCCCAGTGATCAATCTTGTGGTCGCCCTTGAACCAGGCCGCAGCAACGCAGATCAGGTCGGCGCCCTGTTCGGCCAGGGCGCGCGCCAACTCCGGAAAGCGCAGGTCGTAACAGGTCATCATGCCCACCTTGAGCCCGCCCAGGCTGATCAGCTTGACCCCGCCATCCCCCGGCGTGATGCGCTTTGACTCCTGGTAGGAGAACGCGTCGTAGAGGTGCAGCTTGCGGTACGTGTCCAGGATCAGCCCCGTCCCGTCCACGGCAACGAGCGTGTTGTAGGGCCTGTCGTCACTGCTGGGTTCGTACCCGCCGGCAATGATGGCGACGTCAAGGTCCCGCGCGAGCAGGGACAGGCCCTGCACGAAGGTCGTCCAATGAGCTGCGACAGCCTCCGGAAAGTTTCCTTCCACCTGGCCTACGGTGAACATCGATTCCTCCGGAAAGACCACCAGTTCGGCGCCGTCTTCCTTGGCTCGTGCTGCGATCCGGCGCATGGTGGCCAGGTTGCCCGCCACCTGCCCGCGGGGGGCGAACTGGCCCACGCTGACTTTCATCGTTGCTCCTCTGTCGCGTTGCGGTGAATTAAGCCTAGCGCGCCGCCTACCCGTTGATCAGGTCGTGCACCACGATGGTCTGATCCCGGTCCGGGCCCACGCCGATGGCGGAGAAACGGGTTCCGGACATGGATTCCAACGCCTCGACGTATGCCCGGGCGTTGGCAGGCAGGTCGTCGAGGGTGCGGGCCCCGGTGATGTCCTCGGTCCAGCCGTCAAAGTACTCAAAGATGGGCTGGGCATGGTGGAAGTCGGTTTGGGTCATGGGCATCTCGTCATGACGGACACCGTCGACATCGTAGGCCACGCAGACCGGGATCTTTTCGATGCCGGTGAGCACGTCAAGTTTGGTGACGAAGTAGTCCGTGAATCCGTTGACGCGGGAAGCGTGGCGCGCCAACACGGCGTCGTACCAACCGCACCGGCGGGGCCGGCCGGTGTTGACGCCGAATTCGCCCCCCGTCTTTTGCAGGTATTCGCCCATTTCGTCGAAGAGCTCGGTGGGGAACGGTCCGGCACCGACGCGGGTGGTGTAGGCCTTGATGATGCCCACGGCACGGCTGATCCGGGTGGGGCCGATGCCGGATCCGACCGAGGCTCCGCCGGCGGTCGGGTTGGAGGACGTCACGAACGGGTACGTGCCGTGGTCCACATCCAGGAAGGTGGCCTGGCCACCCTCCATCAGCACCACCTTGCCCTCATCCAGGGCGGTGTTGAGTTCGTAGGTTGCGTCGATGACCAAGGGGCGCAGACGCTCCGCGAAGCCCAGGAAGTACTGGACGACCTCGTTAATCTCGATGGCGCGGCGGTTGTACACCTTGACCAGCAGTTCGTTTTTCTGCTTCAGCGAGCCTTCGACCTTTTGCCGCAGGATCGATTCGTCGAAAACGTCCTGGACCCGGATGCCCAGGCGGGCGACCTTGTCCATGTAGGCGGGGCCAATGCCGCGCCCGGTGGTGCCGATGGCCCGTTTGCCGAGGAAGCGTTCGGTCACCTTGTCCAGCACCTGATGGTAGGGCGCGACCAGGTGGGCGTTGGCCGAGACCCTGAGCTTGGAGGTGTCAGCGCCGCGAGATTGCAGTCCGTCGATTTCCTGGAACAAGGCCTCGAGATTCACCACGCAGCCGTTGCCGATGATGGGAATGGCATTGGGGCTCAGGATTCCGGCGGGAAGGAGCTTCAGCTCGTACTTCTCTCCGCCAACCACCACGGTGTGCCCGGCGTTGTTGCCGCCGTTGGGCTTCACGACGTAGTCGACGCGCCCACCAAGCAGGTCCGTTGCCTTGCCTTTACCTTCGTCTCCCCATTGGGCTCCAACGATCACGATAGCTGGCATGGGATCCTCCCCCATCTGGTGGGCGCCGCGCTGCTCATCCCTGGGACGAACAGGCCGACGCCGTACATGGAAATGCCCCGTTCCTCCCGTCCGCCAGCGGTCTTGCATAGCTGTAGCCGGGAAATAGGGGCTCTTACCTGCCAAGTTTAGCTGACGAAAGAATTCACCGCCCGGCGCCTTCAGCCGGGCAGCAGCGCAGACCGGCGGTAGGGGCCAGCGGGTACGCTCGCCTCATGATGGGGCGCACTGTGGAAAATGCCGGTCCCACCCGGCGGGTGCGGTTCACCGGCCGGATCACCGGCATTGGAACGACGTCGGGTCTGCGGGTGGTCATCGGCTCCTGGCGCCGGTCACCCTTTGGTACCTTCGCCGACGTCATGGTGCAAACCGCTGATGGGCATCGCCTGCTGCTGGCGCCGTCCGTCGACATTGCTGAATTCATCGCTGCCACCTACCGCTTCGATGAAATCCGGGTCACCGACGTCGAAGCCCGATACGACGGCGACAGGTTGAGCCTCACGACGCCGGAACTCACCGTGAGGGGCGAGGTGGGACGACGTACCGGCTGGGGTTCCTTACTGCGGATGGTGCCGCACCGGCTGGCGGTCGACCCCGCGTGGCTGCGCGTCATCAACCCGCTGGCAGGGGTGCTGCAGAAGGGCGTGCGGACCGTCGGCGTGACGCAGGCGGGTCGGCGGGAGTACTACGGAGTGACGGACATCCACGCACTGCTGACAGCCACCGTTCGGTGGGAGGGGCTCGACGCCGGCGACCTCGCAGCGATCAGCCCGCCGGTGACGTTCGGGTTCAGCAGCGTTCCCGCGCTGCCCTCCGTCGTTGACGTGTGCACGACTGTGGAACTGCCGGTCGAAAGCCCCGCATGATGGGGCCCCCGGCCGGCTTAGCGTGCCTCGATTGCTGCTGCGGCGGCGGGGTCCGAGTCCCGCAGGAACGTGTCGATGCGCTGGGCTTCCTCGGTCTCGCCGATGGCCCCGGCAGCGCGCCCCAGGGCGTACAGGGCACGCAGGAATCCGCGGTTTCCCTCGTGCTCAAAGGGCACTGGACCGGTGCCGCGCCAGCCATGACGTCGCAGCGCGTCCAGCCCACGGTGATAGCCGGTGCGGGCATAAGCGTAGGACTCGATGACGCGTCCCTCGGCGAACGCCTCGTCGGCCAGCACCGCCCACAGCAGGGAAGACGTGGGGTACTTGGCCGCCAGGTCAACGGCTTCCTGGCCCGCGTCCAGTTGTGCGGTGATCTCGGGTTCGGCCGGCAGCAGGGTCGGTTCGGGGCCGAGCAGGTTCCTGCGGAATTCGTCAGACATAGGTTTTCCTTTCACAGTGACAGCGGGCCCGCGGGGACGTCGTGTCCCCGCGGGCCCGCAGAACGGTGGCGTTGCCGCCGTCGTTCCTAGAACGTCTTGCCGGCAGAGCCCAGTTCCTGAGCCGCCTGGACCAGGCGGGCCGCCAGGCCCTTCTCGGCGGAGGCGCCCCAGACCCGGGGGTCGTAGGTCTTCTTGTTGCCGACTTCGCCGTCGACCTTCAGGACGCCGTCGTAGTTGCGGAACATGTGGTCAGCCACGGGACGGGTGTACGCGTACTGCGTATCGGTGTCGATGTTCATTTTGATGACGCCGTAGGACACCGCGTCGGCGATTTCCTGCTGCGACGAGCCGGAGCCGCCGTGGAAGACCAGGTCGAAGGGGCTTTCCTTGCCCAGCTTCCCGCCGACCTGCTCCTGGATGTCCTTGAGGATTTCGGGGCGCAGCTTGACGCCGCCGGGCTTGTAGACACCGTGGACGTTGCCGAAGGTGAGTGCGGTGATGTAGCGGCCGTTCTCACCGGAGCCGAGGGCCTCGATGGTGGCCAGGGCGTCAGCGACGGTGGTGTACAGCTTGTCGTTGATGGCATTTTCGACGCCGTCCTCCTCGCCGCCGACCGTACCGATTTCGACTTCCAGGATCATCTTTGCGGCTGAGGTGCGGGCCAGGAGGTCCTTGGCGATGCGGAGGTTCTCGTCAAGCGTCTCGGCCGAACCGTCCCACATGTGCGAGTTGAAAATGGGGTCGTTGCCCGCCTTGACTGCGGCTTCTGATTCGGCCAGCAGCGGCAGCACGAACTCGTCAAGCTTGTCCTTCGGGCAGTGGTCGGTGTGCAACGCGACGTTGACCGGGTACTTTTTGGCCACTTCGCGGGCGAACGCGGCGAAGCCGAGGGAACCGGCCACCATGTTCTTGACGCCAGCGCCGGACCAGTAGGCCGCACCGCCGGTGGAGACCTGGACAATGCCGTCGCTGCCTGCGTCGGCGAAGCCCTGCAGTGCCGCGTTGAGGGTCTGCGAGGAAGTCACGTTCACTGCGGGGTAGGCAAATCCGCCGGACTTTGCCCGGTCGATCATTTCGGCGTACTTCTCAGGTGTTGCAATGGGCATGTGGGCTCCTTTGGGGCTGAGGGCGGTCGCCGTTCGCGTGCTGCTGCGACCGGACTGTCGGCTCTCCCCATACTAGCCACTGCGGTGCTCCGCGTCCCCGGATGACGGGATGCCGCCGGGAGATGCGCAGCCTCCCGTTCAGCGCACCGGCTGGGCGAACACGTGCCGTCGGATCCAGGCGTGCATGGCGATGGCCGCCGCGGCTGAGGCGTTGATGGACCGGGTGGAACCGAACTGTGCGATGGACAGGGTCGCCTGGGCTGCGGCGTGGACTTCATCGGTCAGTCCCGGTCCCTCCTGGCCAAACACCAGGACGCAGTTCCGGGGCAGGTCATACGTCTCCAACGGCACCGAGTCGGGGAAGTTGTCGATGCCGATGACCGCCAGTCCCTCGGCGGCCGCCCACGCCGTGAAGTCTGCCACGGTGGGATGGTGGCGCACATGCTGGTACTTGTCCGTGACCATGGCGCCACGCCGGTTCCACCGCCGTCGACCGATGATGTGGACTTCCTTGGCCAGGAACGCGTTGGCGCAACGCACCACGGAACCGATGTTCAGGTCGTGTTGCCAGTTTTCGATGGCGACATGGAAGGAGTGCCGCTTGGCGTCCAGGTCGGCCACGATCGCGTCGTGGGTCCAATACCGGTATTCGTCCACCACGTTGCGGGTGTCACCCTCCGCGAGCAGTTCCGGGTCCCAGTGGTCCCCCACCGGCAGTTCACCTCGCCAGGGCCCGACGCCGACGACGTTGGCCGGCGGCTGGGGGGCGGGGTGCCCCGCTGCAGACACCGGTGCTGCAGACACCGGTACAGGGCCGTCCAGTGCGTCCGTTTCGGGCAGGGCGTTGTCGTTCTGGTGCGGAAATGTCACCCATCCACCCTAAGTGCTGGCCGCGGCTCAGCCGGCGCCGGCGCCTTGGAGTCGGTGGCCAGCAGTTCTTTCGTGCAAGCCGGCACGGGTTGACGGGCCGGAAGCCCGTTCTGGGACACTGGTGGCAGGAGCGCCGGTCCGCTCTATTCAGGACTGACCATCAGGAGGCGGCTATGGGCACACAGGATCCGCGCAAGGTGAAGGACATTGAATGCTGGCTGACAGACATGGATGGCGTGCTGGTGCACGAGAATCAGGCAGTTCCCGGAGCCGCTGAACTGATTCGGCGATGGGTGGACACCTCGCGCCGGTTCCTTGTCCTGACCAACAACTCCATCTACACGCCTCGGGACCTGGCCGCCCGGTTGCGCTCATCCGGCCTGGAAGTGCCCGAGGAAAACCTCTGGACCTCGGCGCTGGCAACGGCCCAGTTCCTCAAGAGCCAGCTGCCCGGCGGCAGGGCCTTCGTCATCGGCGAAGCCGGCCTGACAACGGCGCTGCATGAGGCGGGCTTCATTCTCACCGACCAGAGCCCCGACTACGTGGTGCTGGGTGAAACCCGGACGTACTCGTTTGAGGCCATCACCCGGGCCATCCGCCTGATCGGAGACGGCGCCCGGTTCATTGCCACCAACCCCGACGCGACCGGCCCGTCAAAGGAGGGCCCGCTGCCCGCCACCGGCGCCATCGCGGCCCTGATCACCAAGGCCACCAACCGGGAGCCGTACATCGTCGGCAAACCGAATCCGATGATGTTCCGGTCCGCCATGAACCAGATTGAGGCGCATTCGGAAACGACCGCCATGATCGGGGATCGCATGGACACCGACATCATCGCGGGCATGGAGGCGGGACTGCACACCGTCCTGGTGCTGACCGGGATCACGCAGACGGCGGACATTGATGCCTATCCGTTCCGGCCGGACCAGATCCTGAACTCCGTGGCCGACCTGATCGACGCCATCTAAGCGCGCAACCCGGTTTCGGGGGCTTAGTCCAGTTCCAGGTCATCCTTGCTGAAGGCGAAGAGGTACGGAACTCCGGCTTCTGCCTCAATGCGTTCCTTGGCCCCGGTGTTGCGGTCCACGATCACCGCCACTGCCACCACCTCGGCGCCGGCCCTGCGGAGCGCCTCCACGGCCGCCAGGGCGGACCCGCCCGTCGTCGAGGTGTCTTCCAGCGCAACCACCCGGCGCCCGGAAACGTCGGGCCCTTCCACCTGCCGGCCCATGCCGTAGGACTTTTGCGCCTTCCGGACCACGAACGCGTCGATGTCCCGTCCGGAGCCGGCCGCCGCATGCAGCACCGCCGTTGCCACAGGATCGGCGCCCATCGTTAGCCCTCCCACGGACTGGAAGCCGGTGATGCCCGCCTCGTCCAGCAGCCCGAGAATGACCTGCCCCACCAGGGGGGACGCTTCATGCTGCAGGGTGACCCGGCGAAGGTCCACGTAATAATCGGCTTCAGCCCCGCTGGAGAGGATCACTTTCCCGCGAACGACGGCGAGTTCCCGGATCAGTTCGAGCAGGCGGGCACGGGCGGCGGGCAGGTCAGGGCGCGAAGTCATGCTCCCAGCTTAGTTAAAGGCAACGGCCGCAGTGCACGGGAGCGGAAAGGCCTGACCGTTGGGATACAAACGCGTAACAGGCTGGGGGTACGCTACCTAGCATGCGCGAACTACAGTCTCAGATCATTGAAGAAATGGGCGTCCGTCCGACCATCGACCCCGCCGAGGAAGTCCGCCGCCGTGTCGACTTCCTGAAGCAGTACGCGAAGGCCAGTTCAGCCAAGGGGTTCGTGCTAGGCATCAGCGGTGGGCTGGATTCATCGCTGGCCGGAAGGCTGGCGCAGCTCGCCGTCGAAGAACTGGAAGCGGAAGGCCTGGACGCTGACTTCATTGCCGTCCGGTTGCCGTACAACGTGCAGGCGGATGAGGAGGACGCGCAGTTGGCCCTGGAGTTTATCCGGCCCAAGTCGACGCGCGTCTACAACGTTGCTCCAGCCGTCGACGGGTTCCAGAAGGAGTACGCGAACACCACCGGCGAGGACATCTCCGACTTCACCAAGGGAAACATCAAGGCGCGCGCCCGGATGGTGGCGCAGTATGCCCTGGCCGGCCAGCACAACCTGTTGGTCATCGGCACCGACCATGGCGCCGAGTCGGTCACGGGATTCTTCACCAAGTACGGCGACGGCGGGGCTGATGTGCTGCCGCTGTTCACCCTGAACAAGCGGCAAAACAGGGAGATCCTGAAGTACCTGGGCGCGCCGGAGCGGGTGTACAACAAGATTCCCACCGCTGACCTGCTGGATCACACGCCGGGCCGTACGGATGAAGACGAGCTGGGCCTGACCTACGAACTCATCGATGACTACTTGGAGGGCAGGGACGTCCCCGATGCGGCCGCCGAGTCAATCGAGAAGCGCTACCTGTCGACCCGGCACAAGCGCACCGTGCCGGTCAGCCTGCTGGACAGTTGGTGGAAGTAGCGGTACCCCGTCGGGGCAGAGCCGGCGTCGCGGGTTGGTAGCGTTGACCTCGTGAAGATTGCCACCTGGAATGTGAATTCGCTTCGTGCCCGCGCCGACCGTGTTGAGGCGTTTCTCCAACGCTCCGACGTGGATGTGCTGGCCCTGCAGGAAACCAAGTGCAAGGACGACAACTTTCCCTGGGACCTGTTCGAGAACAGCGGCTACGAGGTGGCCCACTACGGCCTGAACCAGTGGAATGGCGTGGCCATCGCCTCGCGCGTGGGCCTGCACGACGTCGAGCGGACCTTTCCCGGCCAGCCCACCTTCGGCAAGGGGGACAAAGAGCCCGAGCAGGAAGCCCGGGCCATCGGCGCCACCTGCGGCGGGGTACGCGTCTGGAGTCTTTACGTGCCCAACGGCCGGTCGCTGGGCGATCCGCACATGCCGTACAAAATCGAGTGGCTGGACGTGCTCCGGGCCCAGGCCACCGGCTGGCTGCAGGCGGACCCGGAAGCGCAGGTCGCCTTGGTGGGCGATTGGAACATCGCCCCGCGTGATGAGGACGTCTGGGACATCGAGATGTTCCTCCGGGAGGGCTACACTCACGTCAGCGAACCCGAACGGCAGGCGTTCCGCGCTTTCGAGGAAGCCGGCTATTCCGACGTCGTTCGCCCGCTCCATCCGGGTCCGGGCGTCTACACCTATTGGGATTACACCCAGCTCCGCTTCCCGAAGAAGGAAGGCATGCGCATCGACTTTGTCCTGGCCTCGCCCGCCCTGGCCGGACGCGTGACGGGCGCCCAGATCGACCGCGAAGAACGCAAGGGCAAGGGCGCCTCGGACCACGCACCGGTGATTGTGGAACTCGACTGACCATGGGGAACGGGTTGTACCTGGGCGGCACTTCCCTCCCCTTTGTCTCGAGCCTGCGCGTGTTTTCTCCGATGCAGGCCTTCATGGCCAAGCAGCAGCGCTATATCGAGGAGCACCTGCTGCCGGATCAAAGCAGGCCCGCCGTTGACTGCCAGGAGTTGCTGGACTCCTTGGCCCGGGTCACCCGCCCCAGTGGAGATCCCCTGCCCACCGGAACAGCGGACCGCATCCGGACACTGCAGCTGGACCCGGACTCACCGGTCCTGTACGCGCCGAACCAGACGGTGCTGCGCTCCTTCACGGCTGCCCTTGAGTTCCACCGGGGCGCCACCCACACCCTGGCCACGATGCTGGTGCCGGAGAAGTTCTATGAGCCGCATCAGCGCCGCGCGGAAGCCATGCCGGACCACGGAGCCCCGGTCCATACCCGGATTTCCACCTGGGGCATTCCGTTCAGCTGGTTCATCCTGGTGCACGAAACGGACCGGATGGAAGTTGAGGAGGCGGAAGGACGCGTCCTCACCGTCCGGCTCCAGGTCCCGCTCCGGACCGCGCTGCAGCGCGCGGAGAGCACCCTGGCCATGCTGGAGGTGACGGCGCCCGAGCTTGACGTGTACGAGGAACTGGACCGGCTGCACGGCTGGGCAAAGGACTTTCACCGGAACTCGGTGCTGGAACTTGACTACGGGCCGGTGGCCGACCGCGTCTACCCGGACGAGTCACCGATGGACGTGCGCCTGGGCCTGGAATGCCTTGCCGAGGGGGACCTGACGGGCGCGGCCGCCGCGTACCGGCGGCTCGCATCCCGGTGGATCCCGATCCGCCAGCTCGCCCGCGCTTCCTAGCTGTACCGGGGACGCTGGTTGGGTCGGGGTCACCGCTGATGCCGTGGCGGCGGGTAGCGCCTCACGCTCGGGGTGGGGCGGTGCTGCTCCGAACGATGAGCTGATGCGGAGCGACGTAATCAGCGACGGCGCCCGTGGAGCCCTCCAGTTCGGCCATCAGCATGCTGGCAGCCAGCATGCCCTGCTCCACCGGGTCCTGCCGAATTGTCGTCAGCCCTGCCGGCTCGGCGAATTCGTGGTCGTCAATGCCGATAACGGACAGGTCCTCTGGGACCCGAATTCCGCGTCGGTGCGCTTCGAACAGGACCCCGAGTGCCATTTCATCCGATGCGCAGAAGACGGCGGTCGGTTGCGGCCCGGGGCTGTCGAACAGGTGCCTGGCCGCGGCGACACCGTTGGCGACGGTGAAGTTCCCCGCAAGGTCCCACTCCCGCCGCGGCGTCACACCCTGCGCGAGCAGGGCGTTGGCAAAGCCCTTGCTGCGCAGCCGCGGCACAGTGAAGTTCTGTTCGTCCTCGGCGCCGCCATGCAGGTGGGCAATGTTGCGGTGTCCGAGACTCAGCAGGTGGTTGGCCGCAGCCGCGGCGGCCCGCTCGTCGTCGATATGGATGCTGGAGCAGCCGGTCACCGCTCCGCCGGTGGCCACCAGGGGAATTTCGATCCGGTGCAGGTGGTCGAGTTCCTCTGCGGTCAGGGTCAGGCAGAGCACCACCAGCGCGTCTATCTGCTTCCGAACCATGTTGCGGTCGAAGAGCCGCTCTCTGTCCCGTCCGTAGCCGCCCAGGTTGAACAGCAGCAAATTGTAGGAATTGCTTCGGAGCGCCTTGTCCACGCCCTCGATGGACCTGCTGAAATACCACCTGTCCACGAACGGCGCCAGGACGCCTATGGTCCTTGTCCGTCCGGTGGCCAGGCCGCTGGCGGAGGGCGAGGCCACGTAACCCAACTCGTCCGCGATGGCCAGGATCCTGGCCCGGGTCGTGGGATTGACCCGGGGCAGGCCCCGAATGGCACGCGAAACGGTCGCTGTTGAGACCTTCGCCACCGCAGCCACGTCTCCGATGCTGGCCGGCATGGCTAACTCCTCCGTTCTGGGGACCCCTGTTCCATACGCAGGGGTCCCCGCCCTGCCCGTCGATTCAGCCGCGCCGTCCGGTGCGGGGAGGAAGGCGGCGCCGCAGCCTGACCAGGCCGTAGAGCGCCGCGAGCAGCACCAGCAGGGCCAAAGCCCAGCCAAGCGCCGGCTGACCGGTGAGTTCCATCCACACCGTGAAGCCGAACAGTACGAACGCCCAGAAACCGAGGAAGCCGATGAGCAGGTCGAAGTCTTCCCCCGATCGCTGCCGTATGCCTCCTGACCTGGGCCGGGTGCCGTCCGGCCGGGCCACTACTTCACCGCTCCCGCAGTGAGGCCGGCGACGATCTTGCGCTGGAAAAGGAGGACCATGATGATCAGCGGAATGGTCACGATGGTGGCAGCCGCCATGATGGTCGTGTACGGCTCCTCATGCGGCTGTGATCCGGCGAACGAGGCGATGGCCACCGTTACCGGTTTTGTGGCGTCGGAGGACAGCTGGCTGGACAGCAGGAATTCATTCCACGAGGAAATGAAGGCCAGGATCGCCGTCGTGAAGACCGCCGGAGCGGCAAGCGGCATGATCACCTTGCGGAACGCCTGGCCCTGGGTGCAGCCGTCAATACGTGCAGCCTCTTCCAGCTCCCACGGCATTTCCCTGAAGAACGACGTGAGGGTGTAGATGGTAAGCGGCAACACGAAGGAGATGTTTGGCAGGATCAGCGCCTGGTACGTGCCGATCCAGCCGATGTTGGTGAACAACTGGAACAACGGAGTGACCAGCGCAACGCCGGGGAACATCGAGGCGCCCAGGATGACACCGAGAACCAGGAACTTGCCCTTGAAGTTCAGCCGGGCGAGTGCATACGCCGCAAACACACCGAAAAGCAGTGCGATCACGGTGGTGCAGATACCGATGAACAGGCTGTTGCCCAGTGCCCTGGCGAAGTGGTTGCCCTGGGCTTCCGAGAAGGTTGCCACAAAGTTGTCCAGGGTGAAGTGGGTAAAGAAGAAAGTGGTGTCGTAGGTGAAGCCACTTTGCCGGAAAGCCGTGACAACCATCCAGTAGGCGGGCAGGAAGCACCAGATCACAATCACGGCGGCGCTGATGTAGGTCCGCGCCTGCCCCCAGTCGAACGGCCGCTTGCGGATTTCCGGGGCGCTGGTGTTGCCCTTGCGGGAAGCAGTCAGAGTGCTCATTTCGCTGCCTTCGCCTTCCGGGTCGTAGGTTCGCCGCTGTCCACAGCATTAGCGCCCAGGAACCGGACGAAAATGAAGGCAACGAGGAAAATAATGATGAAGGTGATCGTTGATAGGGCAGCGGCGCTGTTGAATCCCTGCCGGATCTGCTGGATCACCAGAATGGACAGCGTGGTGGTGTTGTTGGCGCCCTGGGTCAGGATGAAGGGCAGGTCGAACATGCGCAGCGCATCCATGACACGGAACAGCACAGCCACCATGAGGGCCGGTTTGACCAGCGGAAGGGTGATCATCCGGAACCGCTGATAGGTGCTGGCACCGTCAACCTTCGCCGCTTCGTAAACCGTGTCCGGAATCAGTTGCAGACCGGCAAGGATGAGCAGGGCCATAAACGGCGTGGTCTTCCAGACGTCGGCAATGACCACTGCCCATTTGGCCGGCCACTCGCTGCCGGTCCACAGGATGGATGCCCCGAAGAGGCTGTTGGCGATGCCCTGGAACGCAAAGATGAAGCCCCAGAGCTTGGCGGTCACGGCGGTGGGAATGGCCCACGGCACCAGGACCGCAGCCCGCAGCAGCCCCCGGCCCCGGAATGCCCGGGCCATGATGATGGCCATCCAGAAGCCGATGATCGTTTCGAGCAGCACCGTGACGATGGTGAAGAAGAAGGTGGTGACGGTGGCGTTCCAGAACTGTGCTCCCAGGGTGCCCGGAGCACAGGCGACTGCTGCTCCACCGGCGCCGGTGCATTGCTGGAGGAGCCAGTGGGTGTAGTTGGTGATGCCGGCAAACCCGCCGGCCACAAAGAGGCCGGTAGCGGGATCGAGTCCGGAGTCGTTCTGGAACGACATGACGATGGCGCTGACAATGGGGTACCCGACGACAATGGCGAGCACAATCAGGCTGGGAATGATCAGGGTCGCTGCCCAACGTCCTTGGGTGACTGCCTTGCGGTCAGCACTCTCACCCTTGGGCAGGTGACGCTCTGGTGTGGGACTGATGGTCTCAGCTGCAAGCGGCTTGGCTTGGGTAGACACGTCCCCTCCTTTCACGACGGACCCTACGGTCCGCGTTGATTGGGTAAATCGGTACCTGCGGGGCGGCAGCAGGTGCCGCCCCGCAGGTACCGTCCGTTCGAAGCGCTACTGGGCTCCGGCGGAAGAGATGGCCTTGTCCATATCGGACAGGGCAACATCAACGGTCTTTTCACCCTTCAGGGCCGCATACGCGTTGTCCTGAATGGCTTTGGTGACGGCCGGGTAGAACGGGGTGACCGGACGGGCAACCGCGTTCTCGATGGACGTCTTCAGAACCGGGAGGTACGGCAGCTTAGCGACCAGTGCCGGATCGTCGTAGAGGGATTTGAGGACCGGGGCCAGCGAGCCCTGGGTGACATAGAACTTTTCACTTTCCTCACTGGTCATGAACTTCAGGAAGTCCAGCGCGGTGGCCTTGTTCTTGGAGTAAACGCTCACGGCGAGGTTGTGGCCGCCGAGGGATGAGGCGCCGGGTCCATCCTTGCCCGGCAGCGGTGCGACACCAAAAGTGTCCTTGACAGCTGAAGCGCCGTCAGTGGCCGCCAGGTTGTAGACGTACGGCCAGTTGCGTAGGAAGAGCAGTTTGCCGCTCTCAAACGCGGTGCGGCTCTCCTCTTCCTTGAAGGTGATGCCCTCGGCGGGGATGTTGCCGTTCTTGTAGGCGTCCACGAGGTTCTGCAGTCCGGCCTTCGCTTCCGGAGTGCCCAGGGTCGGCTTGCCGGCATCGTCGACGACGGTGCCGCCGGCGGTGTTGATGGCCTCAGCCGCGTTGACGGTCAGGCCCTCGTACTTGAAGTACTGCCCCGAGTAGCAGCCAATGTTGTTCTGCTTGGCGATGGAACACATGCCCATCATCTCGTCCCACGTCTTCGGAGGCGTGGGAACCAGGTCCTTGCGGTAGTACAGCAGTCCACCATCGGAGGTCTGCGGCGCAGCGAACAGGGTGTTGTTGTAGGTTCCCGTCTTGACGGTCGCGGGAAGCATGGCACTGGTGTCGATCGCCATCTTGTCCTTGAGTGGCTGCAGCCACCCCTTCGCGGCGAATTCCGCCGTCCAGACAACGTCGACGTCAACGACGTCGTAGCTGGCGTTCTTGGCCTGGAAGTTCTGCACCAGGTCATCATGCTGCTGGTCGGCTTGGTCGGTCTGCTCCTTGAAGGTGACCTTTTCATTCGGGTGTGCAGCGTTCCACTTCTCCAGCAGCGGCGTGACCACGTTGCTGTTGTCCTTGCCCTGCACGTAGGTGATGGGCCCACGCCCGTCGAGCCCGTTGGCCGCGTCGCCGCCTCCGCTGTTGCTGGTGGTTCCCGAACCACCGCCGCAGGCTGCCAGCGACAATGCCAGCACTCCCAAAACGGCGACGGAGGAAAGCGTTCTTGTTTTTCTCATTCCTATGCTCTTCTCTTCATCGAGCCATGCAGAAAGGCGGCAACATTGCCGCCCACCCGCGTTGAGTGATGGGTGTCACTCTAGTAACGCACCGTACTGTTGTGCAAGCGCTTACATCAAACCGTAACCATGCTTACCAAGAGGTCGGATGTCTTGTGGCTACCAGCTGGGCCTTGGACTTCCGTTCCGCACTGTGAGCTGGGAAGCACTCAGCGGACCCGCTCCTTTCTGGTCAGCCTGGCCCGGGCCCCTGAGGCAAGGCTGAGCACCACCGGCACCGCATGCCCGGTCAGCGACTCAAGGGCCTCAACCAGGGCCGAAACTTCGGCGGCTAACACCTCCGGCGCAGCTCCCTGACGGGGAACCAAACGAATTTTTAGGCCCGTCTGGCCACGGAATTCGTAGGTGCTGATGGTGGCAGACACCAGGTCCGTCCGGTTCGCCAGGGCGTTCCGGATGGCCTGTTCGGCCACGGATGCCTGCAGGACCACCCTGCCTGCAACGCCAGGCCCTGTGCCCGTCCGGTAGCTGTCGACCAGAAGGGCGGTCCGCCCCCTGCCTTGGGCAGCCAGCCAAGCGAGCATGGTGATGATCAACAGGACCAGGACGCCGGCCACGACCAGCCAGATCCAGCTGGGACCACCCCGAACCCCGGTTGCGCCTGCCGCGTCCCGCAGCTCCTGAATCCAGCGCCCGGCCTGACGCCGCCACGCTGCAGCGAAGGCCGGTGCCGTGGCCACTGCCACCATGAGCCCGCCGCCCGCGAGGAAAACCAGGCCAATCAGGGCCAGCAGCACACGGTTGACCCCGCGCGGTGTTCCGTTCATACGCCCACCACCCCGATCGGTGCCACCCTGATCTCTGCCTGCGGCCGGGGCAACGGATTGATCCGGTCCAGTTCCCCGTCCACCGCCCGCCTGACCGCCTCCGTATCCACCCCGATCCCCGACGTCGGCCGAATGCTGACGGTGACGGAGTGTCTGGTAACCACCACCGTCACCTGTTCCCGGGCAACTCCGGCGGCACGTTTGGCCACCCGTGCCAAGGCTGCTGCCAGGACCTCGTCGGCGACGACGACCGCTAGCCGCGGGTGTGGCAACACATGCTTGGCGCGCCGCCCCGGCAGGATGGCGGCCAGGAAAAACATCAGACCGATAAGGAGAGTGACGAAACCGGCAGCAGCGAGCAAAACCGGACTGGTTCCGGCAGGCCAGCGGGCTGCAGCCGCCACCAGCTCAAGCGGATCCGCCAGCCATGCCGGCTGGTCCAAAGCCCGCAACATGGATTCCAGCAGCGCGTACAGGGCCAGCACGCAGACCAACAGGGCCGCAATAATGCTCGGAAGCGCGCGGGAGGAGTGCGTTTCCCGGCGCAGCACCTGCTCCAGGTACTCTCCCGGCATTCCTACGGGACCTCCTCCGGCTCGCCCGGACACCGGTTCCCCGACGCCCAAGGGCGCCGTCCCTGCGGCGACACCGCTGACCGGTCCTGCGTCCGGAGCTGGGCCGTCGTCGTCGGTCCTCACCGCACCCGGCCTCCCTCAAAACTCCGGATACCTGTGATGCGGACATCGACGCGGGTGATTTCGGCCCCCGTCAGACCCGTGACCCGCTGCCGGATGTTCTCCTGCGCCGCCAACGCACGATCCCAGAGTGACCCTCCCACCGGCTCCAGTCCGGCGGGGTCCCTCACGAGATCGACCAAGGGCGGGACCGCAGCAGGTAGGGAAAGCGCCAGAACAAGCAGTCCGCGGTCATCGCTCCAACTCGTCCGTACCTCTGCGGGCGGCACGTGAAACGATTCCGCGGCAACAGCTTTCGCCACACTGCTCAGGGCCTGGGCGCTGACGCGGTTATGTCCGTCCAACTGCCGGAAGCCAGCCGCCGGCACCGACCCGCTCATGACGATGAACGCCGGCCCGTGAGCGCATCCCACGCACTGCGCACGTCCAGCCGGCCTTCTGCGGCGCGTCCCAAGGCTGCGCCTACGACCATGAACAGGGCAGCCACGACGAACCCCCAGAAACCAAAAGCGAAGGCCATGAAGGCCAGAAAGGCACCGATGGCGGCGCCAAGCAGGGTTGGACTCATCGCCTGCCTCCTTCGACGGGCCTCACGGCACTGCTGCCCGAGGTTCCAACCGTGGGCGCGCCGCGGGCAGGCACGCTCAACCGGTCAGCGAAGCGGGGCCGCGCGGGAGCCTTTTCAGGCTCCAGTCCGGCCACGTGCACGTCATTAATCTCGACATTGACTTCAATGACGCGCAGGCCCACCAGGGACTCGACCGCCGCGTAAACCGCCGCACGAACCGCGTTGGCCAACTCCTGCAGTGCCACCCCATAGCTGGCGACGAGGATGACGTCGACGGCGATCTCGCTTTCCCCGACCTCCGCCCGAACGCCCTGGCTAACGTCAGTACCGCCCACGGCGTCGCGGATTGCGCCCAACGGACGCGTTCCGGCACCCAACATGTGCACGCCCGGCACGCTTCGGGCCGCCACGGCCGCCACCTTGGCGACGGCGGCCTCGGAAATGACCGTCCGACCAGGCAGTGGAAGAGCTGTTTCCGGCAGGGGCGCGGCCGCCGGCGGGAACGTCGGCTGCCGAAGCCGAGTTGGATCCGGCTGACTCTCTTGTCCTGGCATGACCCCAGCCCTTCCTGTTGCCCTACGGCAACCCTATGCAGGGACCCAAGTGCAGGCAACGGCGAACAGCCGAAACACCAAGCGTTGGCCGGATAAGAATAGGCGCAAACGCAAAAAGGCCCCGCAATTGCGGGACCTCTTTCGCTGGTGGCTCCGACCGGCGTCGATCCGGTGACCTTTCGATTTTCAGTCGAACGCTCTACCAACTGAGCTACAGAGCCTGGTGAACTGATCACCATGATCGCCCGGGGCTACCCAGGAAACCAAAGCGACCCTGACGGGACTCGAACCCGCGACCTCCGCCGTGACAGGGCGGCGCGCTAACCAACTGCGCTACAGGGCCTTGCTTTTCATGTTTCTGTCTGAAACACGAGTTACATCGTACCAGTCTTTCGGACCGACCTGTGCACCTCATGCGTACCCCCAACGGGATTCGAACCCGTGCCGCCGCCGTGAAAGGGCGGTGTCCTAGGCCGCTAGACGATGGGGGCTTAAGACGCACTTGTTCTTCCCGCGAAAGCCCTTTAATGGGGGCCAAACTGCTTTCCGCGTTCTTCCGAAGTGGACCTATAAAACTATAGGGCCAACTTTGGGAATAACCAAAACGGGATCCCAGCCCAGCAAAACCGGGCGCGTAGGCTCCTTGCATGCCCAAAAACCCATTGGCAGGAATACCCTCCTATGGCCGGTTCGAGATGAGCCGGAAGGAGTTTGAGGAAGCAGTGGACCAGGCGCTCGCCCGCCTGCCTCCCGAGGTGACGAAAGCGCTCACCAACGTGGCAGTGGTTGTGGAGGAGCGTTATCGCCCTGGTCCGGGAGAGGAAGAAGAACCCGAACTGCTTGGACTGTACGAAGGGACACCACTGACGGAGCGGGGGCTCTGGTGGGACGCAGGATCGCTGCCTGACCGGATCGTCCTTTTCCGCCAACCCATCCTGGACAGCTGCCTGTCGCGCCAGGAAGTCGTGGCCGAGGTATTGACAACCGTGATGCATGAGGTTGCGCACTTCTTTGGCATTGACGACGAGCGTCTGGACGAACTGGGCTGGGGCTGAACGGACTGGCTCCACCCTGAGGGCCGCGGGGACATTGGGGGCAGTGAGCCGGGATCGTACCGCTGTGGGTAGTGTTGTTCACGGGGTATTTGTTGCCAAAGTGATATAAAGCCCAGTACCCTCAAAACTGCTGTGTGAACGCAGCGAGGCTTTTGCGGTGCCAGCCCCCTGATTCCCCGGGGGGATAAGACGTGGGCAGCACCGCCAGCCACTCGATCCGGCTCGGCCATGTTGCAGTCCCCTGCGCATGAGGGCGTTCACCTGTCAGACCGTCGTGAGGACTTGTATGCAGTTAGCGCCGCGTTGCCCCCGGAACCCAGACCAGCAGGCGACTGCTTTCTCCCTGGCAAGAAAGAAGAGGAACCTCAGTCGAGGTGCTTCCGTGGTGGCTGCAACGGCCCTGCTGGCCGCCGGAATCCTGGCTCCTGCACACGCGTCCACCGGCTCGCAGCCGACGTCCCCGCTGCCTGCCGCCCAACCGGCGTCTCCGGTCATGCCTTCCGCTGACGACATCGCCGCCGCCAAGTCCAGCGAGGCGTCAACGGCGTCGGAGGTCGCGAAAATCGAGACCCTGCTCGACGGGGCCAGCCAAACCCTGCAGGGGTCGGTGGCAGCGTCCATGCGGGCCAATGATGACTACACGGGCTCGCTGCTGGCAGCCAAGGACAGGGCTTCCACCGCAGAAGCGGCACAGGCCAAGGCCGACAGCGCTGCCGCAGCGGCAGGCAAGGCGAAGACCGACGTCGGGCAACTTGCCGGTGATCTCTACCGGAACGGTGGAATGAATCCCAGCGTTCAGTCGATGATGAGCGGCGTGACCTCCGCTGACGCGTTGTACCAGGCATCAACGTTGATGGCCCTGGGCGACAGCCGAAGCAGGACCTTCCAGACTGCAGAAGCTACTGCGTCCTCCGCAGCTTCACTGCAGAAATCAGCGATCGCGGCACGGGACGCGGCGGACGCGGCGGCAAAGGCCGCGGAAGAATCCAAGGCGCGCGCGCAGGCCGCAACGGATGCCCAAAACGCACTGGTTGCCGAGAATCAGGCGCAGCGGGCGGTCCTGGTGGGGCAGCTCGCCACCCTCCGTAATACGACGGCGGAACTTGAGGACGCCCGGGTGGCAGGCCTGGAGCAGCAAAAGGAAGAAGCCAGGCTTGCCGCCATCGTTGCGGCATCCGCAGCGCAACCCGCCCCCGTTGTACCGGCAGCAGCCAGCCAGGAGCCGGCTGCGACAGCACCCATCGCCGCGCAACCGGCACCTGCCCAGTCCGCTCCCGCCCAACCGGCACCTGCCCAACCCGCTCCCGCGCGGCCGGCGCCTGCCCCGGCGCCTGCACCCGCACCGGCACCAGTCCCCGCACCGGCGCCAGCCCCGGCCCCGGCCCCGGCCCCTGCTCCCTCCACGGGGGGCTACTCCGTGCAGGGAATGATCAATTACGCCATGTCGAAGGTTGGCGGCCCATACGTCTGGGGCGGAAACGGTCCCGTCGGGTTCGACTGCTCAGGACTGGTTCAGCAGGCGTTTGCCTCTGTGGGTGTCAGTGTTCCCCGGACCGGCACCGCTCAGTTCTGGCAGGCTCCCACGCGGGTGCCGCTGTCCCAGATGCGACCCGGTGACCTGCTGGTCTTCAATGACGACGGTACCGGCAACTTCAGTCATATCGCCATCTACATCGGCGACAACAAGGTGGTGCACGCACTGAATCCGTCGCAGGGCATCCTGGTCACGCCGTTGTCCTGGCTGGTGGGCATGTCGCTGTACCCCTCGGCTGCGCGCTACTAGGCAGCCGGGCTCTGGCCAAGCATCGGGCCGAAGGAGGGTCGGTCATCCATCCGGGGGTCGTAGCTGTCCTGCACCACCATCACGGGACCCTTGGCATGGTGAAGCACTCCATCGGTGGTAGACCCCAGGAGCATGCCGGCAAACCCACCCCTGCCGCGGGTTCCGAGCACCAGCAGCTGCACTGAACGGGTGGCGTTGATAAGAATCTCCACCGGCGTTCCATCCACCAGTTCGGCAGTGACATCCAGGCCCGGAAAATGGCTACGGACCCAGGCCACTCCAGCGTCCAGCTGCACCCGGATGTCGCTGAACAGCGCTTCCCGGTCAAGGGGAGCCGGCACCCACGCCAGGGATCCGTTGTAGGGCGGAACGGCGCAAATTACCCGCAGACGGCAGCCCGAACTCATCGCCTCTTCGGCCGCGACCAACACGGCCCGGCGTGCCTGCTCGGAGCCGTCAACGCCGACGGCCACAACGTCCTCCAACGGCAGCTTTTCCTCGTTCCTGTCCGGTCGCCGGGCAGCGCGGGGAGTTTCACCGAGTCGCTCGGCACAGCTCAAAGGAACGGTTACCGTGGGGCATTTGGCATGCGCGGGCAGCGCACTGCTCACCGATCCGAGCAGCCTGCCAACAAACCCTCCCTTGCCGCGTGAGCCGAACACCAGTAATTCGGCACTCTCTGCCAGGTCGAGCAGCACACCGGCCGCGTCGCCGTTCTCCACTCGGGCATCGGCCTCGATGCCATAGCCCGACACCTTGTCCAGAGCCTGTTGCAGCACCGCTTCCGCGCCTTCACGTATAACGTCGTCGTCCACGGTGGCATATCCGCCATCGAGACCCGACGCAGCGAATATTGGCACTGAGTACGCAGTCACCAGATGCAGCGGCCGACGACGACGTTCGGCCTCCCGCGCCGCCCACACCAGGGCACAGTTGCTTTGATCTGAACCGTCAACCCCAACCACGATGCCCGTCGGCTTCGCGATCGATGACTGCTCCTGCCCAGGATCCGGAAAATGGCCCACAGCACGCCTCCTCGTTGTCAGGAAACCTGCCCCATCACAGGTTTCCTGGTTACAGCCGACCATCTTTGAGGGCCATTACCTCGAACTATTATCGATCGGCATGCGGAAATCAAGTAGGCCGCAGACCCCCCAAGGCCGCGGGAAAACCCGGCAGCAGGGCTTCGCCTCGAATCGCCGATGATGCCGCAGACGCGGCGCAACGGGGCGGCTGTTGTTCCTTGCAATTCCCGCGTAATCCTTCGGCTGCTCCGCTTCACTCCAGGGGCAAAATCGCAGTGCAGCCGTTTCTGGAACGAATCAAAAGGGGTCTATGCGCGGGGCAGATTCTTCTGTAGTCTTCGAGCACGTCGAACCGATAGAGCTCCCTCAGATACTTCCTAGGAGCTCCAGGAGTTCGGCGGGTGGCGGGACGGAAGCCCACCGCCAACTGGACACTGTAGTTCCCTCACCCGTTCTCCTACCGCTTCAAGGAGGAAAGAGCCCATGGCGTGTGCGTCCCCGCATGGATTGGCAACGGAAGGTACCACGGAGAGCACGACGACTGTCGTCATCGGTTCAGGACTGTCGGGGCTCGCCGTTGCGAGCGAACTCAGCAGGCAGGGCATTGAGGCGATCGTCGTCGACGGCATGCAGCTGGTTTCCGGCTCTGCCAGGCGCGTGGACATGGCGGACCCGGTCGCCCTCACCGAACGCGGGGAGATCCTGCGGCTGCTGCGCCACTATGCGCAGAGCCACCATCTGGACATCCGCACCACCACGCGGGCCGTGGACCTGAGCATGGCCGGCAGCAGCCCGGAGGCTGTTGTACACCGTAAGAAATGGGTCATCTCCACAGCCGATGGGTTCCTGCTGGCGGACACCATCGTCCTGACGCAGTGCGCGCAAAACCAACTGCGGCGTCTCATCAGCACGCTCGGCCTGAAGATTGGGCATGACCTGCTCCAGGCGATGCGCGCCCTGGGCCTTTACCTGGTAGGGGTTGGAGATTTGGTGGCGCCCACCACGCGTGAGGTGCTTCGGCAGGCAAAACTGGTGAGCACCGCCATCTCCAACCAGCGCAGCCAACTTTCCCTGGCCCCGGCGACCTAACCGAACTGCCCGGCACCTGCCGGGCACCGAACTGCCGAGCACCGAAACCGGTGGAATCAGCCGTCCCGGCCTAACCGCCGGCGAACCACCAGGGCTATGCCCACCAGCAGTGCCACCAGCACCACACCGATAATCAGCACGCTCCAAGGGAAACCCTGTGCGCTGCTGCCCGTTGCCGGTGCAGGAGTCTCCAGCGGGACCGGAGTTCCCAGCGCCGACGTCGCCGCTCCGGTCCCCGCAGCACCGCTGGCGGTGAAGCTAAAGGAACCATCAATGGGGTGGCTGTCAGAGGAAACCACGCGCCAGAGCACCGTGTAGGTGCCGGCCGGAGCTCCGGCACGGATGGGCTGGCTGACGAC
>JAODMR010000166.1 GCA_025465475.1 Micrococcaceae bacterium | reverse complement strand
GCAGTCCGGACGTATCCCGCCACGGCGTCCAACACAGCGGGGGAAGCACCGTCGGAAGCCTGCGGACCGCGCGGGATGTACGTCAGCGACCGGAACGGAAACGGAAGCCGCTTAACCAGCAGTTGCGCCGAGCCGACCAGCTCCCCGCCCGGGGCGCGCACCAGGACGCGGTCAACACTCCACCCATGCTGGGCCTTGGTCTGGCCCCAGCCCCACAACTGCATCGGGTGGCCCTGCTGCTCGTTGACGGCGGCATCCCATGCTGCCCGGTCGGTGCACTGCTCAACGCGAAAAACCATGCTCCAACCCTATCGGCTGGCCCAGGGATCACCGACGACGGCGTCAGCCGACCAGCCAAGCAGCCGTCGACGGTGGCCCCAGACCCGTCCCGCCAGAAGCCTGGTGCCCGGCCCGCGGCCCCCTATGCCAGCCGGGCGTACGACTCCCACTTGTGCGCCTGGTGCTCGCCGTCGACAAAGCGGATGGTTCCCGACTTGGAGCGCATGACGATGGACTGGGTCAGCACCTTGTTCTTGTCATATCGGACTCCCCGCAGCAGGTCGCCGTCGGTGATGCCTGTCGCGGCGAAGTAGCAGTTGTCGCTGGAAACAAGGTCGTTCGTGGAGAGCACACGGTCCAGGTCGTGCCCTGCGTCGAGCGCCTTTTGCTTCTCATCATCGCTCGTCGGCCACAGCCGGCCCTGAATAACACCGCCCAGGGACTTGATCGCACAGGCCGCAACGATACCCTCGGGGGTTCCGCCGACGCCCATCAGCGCGTCAACGCCGGTCCCGGTGCGGACGGCGGCGATGGCTCCGGCCACGTCACCGTCCATGATGATCTTGGTGCGCGCTCCGGCGTCGCGGATTTCCTGGATCAACGGCTGGTGCCGGTCCCGGTCGAGCACCATGACAGTGACCTGGTTGACCTTGACGCCCTTGGCCTTGGCGATGAGGTGCAGGTTCTGCTTCACCGGCAGGCGCAGGTCAACCATGTCCGCAGCTTCGGGGCCGGTTACAAGCTTCTCCATATAGAACACAGCCGATGGGTCGAACATGGTGCCACGCTCGGCCACCGCCAGGACAGCCAGCGCATTGTTGATGCCCAGGGCGGTAAGGCGGGTTCCATCGATCGGGTCCACGGCCACGTCACACTCCGGGCCCGATCCGTCACCCACGACCTCGCCGTTGTACAGCATCGGCGCTTCGTCTTTTTCGCCCTCTCCAATCACCACGACGCCGTTGAAGTGGACGGTGGAGAGCAGCGAGCGCATGGCGTCAACGGCGGCGCCGTCTGCCTTGTTCTTGTCGCCGTAACCTACCCAGTGGCCGCCGGCGATGGCGGCGGCTTCGGTGACACGGACGAGTTCCAATGCCAGGTTGCGGTCCGGTTCGTCGTCGCCGACGGCCAGGGCCGGGGACAGGGTGGAGTAATGGGCGGACTGTCGGACATTGGACACGGGAACCTCATCCTTGAGTTGTGCGGTCTGCGAACATACCTGCCGGGCAGCCTTCTTCGGTGCACCTGCCTCGATCATAGTTCGCTCAGTGCCGGCCGTGGTTGTGTGTTTCGTCTCAGGACGTGAAGCGCTGGTCGGGATAAGGGACTATAGAAGGGTGAGCAATCAGAGCAGCAACCCGGCCGCACCGGCATCCGCCGGACAGCCATCGCAGAATCCGACGCCGACGGCGGATCACACTTTCGCCCCTTCCGCACCGGCTTCCTCCGCCGACGCCGACGGACCGGCCCCCGATTCCGCCGCACCGGCCACCGAGGAACCGCAGGCGGAGCCGGTTCGGCCGGTGATTGCCGCGGCGGCAGCCAAGCGGGCCAATGCCTCGGTCATCGGCATGGTGATGGCGCTGCTGGTCAGCCTTGCCGTCGTCCTGCCGGTGGTGCTGTTCAATGCCCGGCCCAATGCGCAGTCGTACCGCGCCGAGGTCGACGTGGCGGCGGTCGCCGCCCAGGCGTCCGACGCCGCGGGTTTCCTTCCGGTTTCACCCGCGCTGCCGGCGGGCTGGAGCACCAACTATGCCCGTTGGAATTCTGCAGGAAGTGACGGCGTCGCGTTCTGGGAAGTCGGCTACGTCTCCCCTACCCAGCAGTTCATCTCGCTGACGCAGACGGCCGACGCGAACCCGACCTGGTTGGCGCAGCGCACGTCCAATGCTCCCGTAACAGGGGATCGTCCCGTCGACGGCGTCAGCTGGGAACTGCGGGACAAGCCCGACGCGGACCACAGCCTCCTGCTCGACCGCAACGGCACGACCCTGATCCTGACCGGCACCGGCGACCTGAAGGACTTTGATGTCCTCGCCGCAGCTGCCGCCACGGCAGCGGCGGCAGGCACGGCTCCTGCTTCTGCCCCTGCTTCCAGCCCTAATTCGACCGCAACCAATTCACCGACTGCCGGAGGAAACCAATGAGCGAACTGCTCGAAGCAGCTGCGTCCCCTGAAACGCCGAAGCCCGCCGAAACAAACCTGTCACCCCGGGAAGCCTGGCAAAAACTGCGCGAAGGCAATCACCGTTTTGTCACCGGCACCTCCTCCCACCCCAACCAGGACGCCTCCCACCGGGCGTCCTTGGTCCACAACCAGCACCCCTTCGCCGTGATCTTCGGCTGCTCCGATTCACGCCTGGCAGCTGAAATCATTTTCGACCTCGGCCTGGGCGACGCGTTTGTAGTCCGCACTGCGGGGCAGGTCATCGATGACGCTGTACTGGGCTCCCTGGAATACAGCATCGACTACCTCAACGTCCCCCTGATCGTCATCCTCGGCCATGACAATTGCGGCGCAGTCGGTGCGACGCAACAGGCAGTCCAGACAGGCGACATGCCGAAGGGCTTCGTCCGCGACCTGGTGGAGCGCATCACCCCGTCGGTGCTGACGAGCCTGCGCAACGGCCAGGAGGAAGTGAATGACATGGTCGTCGAGCACGTGAAGCAGACAGCCCAGCGGCTGGTGGAGAACTCCCGCTCCATCGCCGACGCGGTGAAGAACCAACGCGTCGCCGTCGTCGGCCTGGCATACCGGCTCGAGGAGGGCCGGGCAGACCTCGTCTCCAACTTCGGCACGCTGTAGCCTTTCGGTTCCAGCTTTCCGGTTCCCGGAATTCGGAAGTGGCGGCCCTCGACCGATATTCTTGGGCTCATGACTGAGACCCCGGAAACGCCAGCAACTGAAGTCCCCCTGTCCGACGCAACCTCCGCCCAGGACGCGGCGCAGTACCGCATCGAACATGACACCATGGGCGAGGTCCGGGTACCGCTGAACGCCCTTTACGGTGCGCAGACGCAGCGGGCAGTGGAGAACTTTCCGATCTCCGGCACCACCCTTGAACGGGCCCACATTGAGGCGCTGGCCCGGATCAAGAAGGCGGCGGCCACGGCAAACGCCGAGCTCGGAGTGCTCGACGGCGACCTGGCGGCCGCCATTGAGGCAGCGGCCGAAGAAGTCATTTCCGGCCACTACGACGGCGACTTCCCGGTGGACATCTTCCAGACGGGCTCCGGGACCTCGTCCAACATGAACACCAACGAGGTGCTCGCCGCCCTGGCCAACCGTTCACTGAAGGCGGCCGGAAGCGACAAAACAGTCCACCCCAATGACCACGTCAACGCCTCGCAGTCCTCAAACGACGTCTTCCCCACCTCCGTCCATGTCGCCGCAACGTCGGCCCTGATCAATGACCTCATCCCCGCGCTGGACTACCTGGCCGCCGCCTTGGAGCGCAAGGCCCGGGAGTTCGCCACCGTGGTCAAGTCGGGACGCACGCACCTGATGGACGCCACCCCGGTGACACTGGGTCAGGAGTTCGGCGGATACGCCGCCCAGGTCCGGTACGGCATCGAGCGCATCAACGCGGCGCTTCCCCGGGTCGCTGAGGTCCCACTCGGCGGCACTGCCGTGGGCACTGGAATTAACACGCCCAAGGGATTCTCCGAGCGCGTCATTCAGCTGCTGGCCCAGGACACCGGCCTGCCGCTGACTGAGGCCCGCGACCACTTCGAGGCGCAGGCAAACCGGGACGCCCTGGTCGAGGGGTCCGCCGCACTGCGCACTATCGCGGTATCCCTGACCAAGATCAACAATGACCTGCGCTGGATGGGATCTGGCCCCAACACCGGACTGGGCGAGATCGCCATCCCCGACCTGCAGCCCGGATCCTCCATCATGCCCGGCAAGGTGAACCCCGTGGTTCCCGAGGCGGTGCTGATGGTCTGCGCCCGCGTCATCGGCAACGATGCCACCGTTGCCTGGGCCGGGGCCTCCGGATCGTTCGAGCTGAACGTTGCCATCCCCGTGATGGCCGCCAGCCTGCTGGAATCCATCCGGCTGCTTTCCAACTCCTCCCGCGTGCTGGCTGACAAGACCATCGATGGCCTGACTGCCAACGTGGAGCGGGCACGATTCCTCGCAGAAGCCTCCCCGTCGATCGTCACACCCCTGAACAAGGTAATTGGCTACGAGGCGGCCGCCAAGGTGGCCAAGCACTCGGTCAAGAAGGGCCTCACCGTCCGCGAAGCAGTACTCGACTTGGGCTTTGTGGAACGCGGAGAACTTTCCGAGGAACAGCTGGACAAGGCACTGGACGTCCTGTCCATGACCCGGCCGCCCCAGTAACCCATCCTGAACGGGCACACTCCTGTGGCCCCGGAGAGCCGGCACCGCCGGTCCTCCGGGGCCACAGTTTTCGCACCGGGCAGGCGTGCAGGTGCCGGGCAGGCGTGCAGGTGCCGGGCAGGCGCGTAGGCGTCGGGAAGCACGACGGCGCTGGTCCCCGGACCTGTGATCGACAGCACCCCCCTTTTGTTTGCACTTCAACATCTAGAGTGCAATTATTTACTTCGTGCCAAGTAGTGCAAAAAATACCGATACAGCGGGTGGCCTGCGGGAACGCAAGCGGCTCGCAACACGTGCCGCCATCATTGAGGCGGCGCGCGACCTCACCACCCGTCATGGCCTCTCCGGATTCACCGTGGAGCAACTGTGTGAACAGGTCGGCATATCCCGACGCACCCTTTTCAACTACTTCCCCTCAAAGGAAGATGCCGTCCTCGGGCAACAGGGCGCAGACTTCCCTGACGAGCTGGCCGAGGAGTTTGTAGCCGGCGGCGTTGGATCGACGCAGACCGTTTCTGCCCGACTGATGGACGACATGGTCGCCCTGGTCGTCAGTCTGGTGGAACGGGAACCGATGTCACGGGAGCAATACCTCCAACTCGTTCGGGTCATCAAGGCAGAGCCGCACCTGCAGACCAAGATCCTTGCGGACATGGCTGCACGCGAACGCGCCCTGGCAGCTCTGATTTCCCGTCGGGAAGGCATTAGTCCGGACGATCCCCGTGGGTTGGTGGCCATCAGCCTGCTCGGCGGGGCCATGCGCACTTCCACCCAAACCTTCTTTTCCCCGGACAACTCGATTCCCCTGCCACAGCTGCTCGCCGACTACATGGCGGCCGCCCGGGAACTGTTTCGCTCCCCTCCGTCTTCAGCCCCATCCCAGCCCAAAGGAAAACCATGAGTATCGCCACTGCAGCGGAACCGCTGCTGCTGACCCAGAGAAGGATCTGGATCATCTTCTCGGCCCTGATCGCGGGCATGCTGTTGTCCAGCCTGGACCAGACCATCGTCTCAACCGCAATGCCGACGATCGTGGGCAAGTTGGGCGGCGTCGAAAACCAGGCCTGGATCACCACCGCCTACCTGTTGGCCACCACCATCGTGATGCCCATCTACGGCAAGTTCGGTGACGTCCTTGGCCGACGCAACCTCTTCCTGGTCGCGATCGCACTCTTCACCCTTGCTTCCGTCGGCTGCGCCTTCGCCACCGACTTCTGGGCCTTCGTCATCTTTCGCGCCCTGCAGGGCCTCGGCGGTGGAGGGCTGATGATCCTTTCGCAGGCGATCATCGCCGATATCGTGCCGGCGAACGAGCGTGGCAAGTACATGGGTCCCCTGGGCGGCATCTTCGGCCTGTCGGCCGTCGCCGGGCCCCTGCTGGGTGGGTACTTTGTGGACCACCTGACCTGGGAGTGGGCTTTCTACATCAACATCCCGGTCGGCATCGCTGCCTTTGCCATTGCCTGGTTCACCCTGACCCTGCCGAACAAGCGGGCCGAGAAGAAGATCGACCTTCTGGGCGTTCTCCTGCTGTCACTGGCTACCACGTGCCTGATTTTCTTCACCGACTTCGGCGGCAAGAACGATTACGGTTGGACCTCCCCGCTTACCTGGGCTTTCGGCGCCGGCCTGCTGCTGACCGCCTACGCCTTCGTGCAGGTGGAACGCCGCGCAGAGGACCCGATCATTCCGATGAGCCTGTTCCGCAACCGGATTTTCATCAACTCGACGGCCATTGGTTTCACGCTGGGACTGGGCATGTTCGCGGCATTGGCGTTCGTCCCCACCTTCCTGCAGATGTCCTCCGGCACCTCGGCCGCCGTCTCGGGCCTGCTGATGCTGCCCATGATGGTGGGCCTGATGGGAACCTCCATCTACTCCGGCATCGCGATCAGCAAGACCGGAAAGTACAAGATCTATCCGATCATCGGCGCCATCCTGACCATCATCGCGATGCTTTGGTTCACCACGCTCACGGCCTCGACGCCTATCTGGGTCATTTGTGCTCAGCTCTTCATCTTCGGCGCCGGCCTGGGCCTGATCATGCAGGTGGTCATCCTGGTGGTGCAGAATGCTGTCCCGGTTACCGAGATTGGTACCGCAACCAGCACCAACAACTACTTCCGTGAGGTGGGCGCCGCGCTTGGCGTCGCCGTTTTCGGTGCCATTTTCACCAGCCGACTCTCGGAATCCTTGACAGGTGTCTTTGCCGGGGCTGGCGCGTCGGTCACGGAGGCGTCCAACGCGACGGCCACCCTGGATCCGCAGACCCTGTCCACCCTGCCGGCCCCCCTCAAGGACGCCATCGTCACCGCCTACGCCGACTCACTGGCGCCGGTGTTCTGGTACCTGCTGCCCTTCCTGGTCATCGCCCTGGTGTTGGCCCTGACGCTGAAGCAGATTCCGCTCTCCGAGACGGCGGGCATGGTTGCCCGCGGCGAAGCGATCGGCGGAGAAGAAGCGGCAGTTCTGGAAGCAGAGCGCCGGGCTGCTGCGGAAGCGGCAGCGCCCTAACCGGGAACGAACACCAACGCGGATAGCGTTCCGCCCAGCAAGAATGGGCCGAACGCTATCCGTGTCTGCAGGGTCCCAAGCCGAAGCAGGACCAGCCCAGCACCCCACAGGCCGCCAAGCAGGAAACCGGCAAAGACACCCCACAGCAGGTAGTCCCAACCGGCATACCCGAGATAAAGGCCCAGCAGCAGGGCAAGCTTCACATCCCCGAATCCGAGGCCGGCCGGGTGGACCCAGCGCAACAGCAGGAATCCCGCAAAAAGAGTTCCGGCGCCGAGCACCGACCTGACCGCTGCCACCGGGTTCTGTGCGACCACACCGGCGGAGACGAGGAGCACCAGGGCGGCCCCCACTGCCGGCAGAACGATCCGGTCGGGCAGACGATGGTGCCTGATATCAATGACGCTCAGCACCGCTCCAGCGACGACCAGCACTCCGACAGCGGCCAGCAGCAGCCAGAACGCGGCGGGGTATTCCGCTGACAATCGGCGCAACTGGTCGGGCATAGCTGGATGCTACTGCAGGCCCCGCCGTTGCGGGAGCTGTTCCGATGGCCCTGTGGACAGCGGGCTGCAAGCATGCCGCGTCCGGGGCCCTGGCCGGGCCCCGGACGCCTAGCTTTCGGCGCGTTCCAGTAACTCCGTCACCAGTGCCGCGATCGGTGAACGTTCGGACCGGGTCAGCGTAATATGCCCAAACAGAGGGTGTCCTTTGAGGATCTCCACGACGGCAGCTATCCCGTCATGGCGGCCAACCCGCAGGTTGTCACGCTGGGCGACGTCGTGGGTGAGGACAATCCGGGAATTCTGCCCGATACGGCTCATCACTGTCAGGAGCACGTTTTTCTCCAATGACTGCGCCTCATCGACAATCACAAAGGAGTCGTGCAGCGAGCGGCCCCTAATATGGGTCAACGGCAGCACTTCAAGCATGCCCCGGTCGATCACTTCCTCAATCACCTCCGGGGAGACCAGGGCGCCCAACGTGTCGAACACGGCCTGCGCCCACGGGTTCATCTTGTCGTTTTCCGACCCGGGCAGGTAGCCGAGCTCCTGGCCGCCCACAGCATAGAGGGGCCGGAACACGACCACCTTGCGGTGCTCCCGGCGTTCCAGCACCGCTTCCAGTCCGGCGCACAGTGCCAGCGCGGATTTACCCGTTCCCGCCCGTCCGCCCAGGGAAATGATGCCCACTTCCGGATCCATCAGCAGGTCCAGGGCCAGCCGTTGTTCCGCTGAGCGCCCGTGCAGGCCAAACACATCCCGGTCCCCTTTGACCAGGCGCACCTGCTTATCAGCGCCGACACGCCCCAGCGCGGAGCCGCGATGCGACAGCAGCACCAAACCACTGTTAATGGGCAGTTCCGCGGCAGCAGGAATGAAGGCCGGCTCGTGTCCGTACAGGGTGGCGATGTCCTGCTCCGACACCTCCAGTTCCGCCATCCCGGTCCAGCCGGAGTCCTGCACCAGGTCGCTGCGATACTCCTCGGCCTGCAGGCCCATGGCGGAAGCCTTGACGCGCATGGGGAGGTCCTTGGACACCAGCACCACATTGCGGCCCTCATTGGCCAGGCTACGGGCGACGGCGAGGATCTTGCTGTCATTGCCACCGGTACGGAAGCCGGCCGGCAGGACCTCGGCAGAAATGTGGTTCAGCTCCACCCGTAGCACGCCGCCACCGGCGCCCAAGGGAATCGGAGCGTCCAGGCCGCCGTGCTGCAGGCGGAGGTCATCGAGAAGACGCAGTGCCTGCCGGGCAAAATAGCCCAGTTCCGGGTCGTGACGCTTGCCCTCCAGCTCCGTAATGACCACGAGAGGCAGGATGACCTCATGCTCAGCGAACCGCAGGACCGCGCGGGGGTCGGACAGCAATACAGAGGTGTCCAGCACGTAGCTGTAACGGGATTCCTCGCTGCTGTTTCCGGTCGCCTCAGTGCGGCCTGCGGGAGTTGCTGACTGCTGAGCTTGCTTGGAATTAGCCACATCGACTCCAGCCCCGGATGCAGCGCACCCGGACGTAGTGGGGAAGACGGGCGGCCCGAAAGCCGCGCCCGGCCTCCGATGCATTCCGCGCAGTGCGCGTCATCCTGGCCTCCCGACCGTCGGGCGGTGCGCCCTCCGATAGCACCAAAGGTACGCCCAGCGGACGCGGGATGGCAGCAGCACGGTGAGGCGTGTTGGTGAACGCCGGGTAAACGTTCGCGACGGCGGTCAGGAACCGAAGCGGCGCTGCCTGCCGGCGTAGTCCCGCAACGCGCGCAGGAAGTCCACCTTCCGGAAGTCCGGCCAGAGTGCTTCACAAAAGTAGAACTCGCTGTACGCGCTCTGCCACATCAAAAAGCCCGAAAGGCGTTGCTCCCCGGACGTTCGGATCACCAGGTCCGGGTCCGGCTGGCCCCGGGTGTACAGGTAGCGGGAGATGTCGTCCACATCCAGCTCGTCAGCCAACCGGCCGATATCGCGTCCCTGCGCGACGGCGTCGTGCAGCAGCTCGCGGACGGCGTCGACGATTTCGCGGCGGCCGCCGTAGCCGATGGCCACGTTGACATGCAGCAGTTCCCTGGCCGGTCGGCGTGCCGTCAGCGAGGATAAGCGTTCGGCCAGGTAGTCGGGCAACAGCTCCGGGGCGCCCATGGCATGCACGCTGATGGTGCTGTCCTCATCGAGCCGGTCTAGGGTGTTGGCGATAATGCCCATCAGCACGTCCAGCTCTTCATCCGACCGGTTCATGTTGTCAGTGGAGAGCATGTACAAGGTCACCACCCGCACGCCCAGCTCCTGGCACCAGCCAAGGAACTCCAGGATCTTGTCGGCGCCCGCCTGGTGACCGTGCTGGGTGGGCGCGTTGAATTGCCTGGCCCAGCGGCGGTTGCCGTCCACCATGACACCGATGTGGTTCGGCACCCGGTCCATCTGCAGGGACTTGGTCAGGCGACGCTCGTAGTAGTCATACAGCAAACCAGGCATTCTGAGCGGCTGCGAAAAGAGCTGCAAGACTCACCTGGCTTTCCGGTATCGGGGCCTTTGCGGCCGCACGGATCTACTGCTTCCTACGTTACCTGCCGGGGAAGGCGCTGCCGCACCAGCCCTCGCCGGTGCCGGCGGTCCGCCCAGGCCCTAGCCTC
Source organism: Micrococcaceae bacterium (assembly GCA_025465475.1). Lineage (GTDB taxonomy): Bacteria > Actinomycetota > Actinomycetes > Actinomycetales > Micrococcaceae > Arthrobacter_M. Next base: position 3,428 of record JAODMR010000166.1, on the reverse strand, counting down.
CGGTGCCGTCCTGCCACGAGCGGGAAGCAGTTCCGGGGGTTCCCACGGCATCCGGTAAGATTCCGGCCATGACGAGCAGTGGCCGGGACAGTACTCTTCCGGCGGATTTTCGCCCCACGTGGCGTGGCTGGATCCACCTGGTTGCCACCCCACTCGCCCTCACCGCCGGAGTCGTCCTGATCGCCCTGGCACCGAGCGGAACAGGCAAGGTCACCAGCGCCATATATGCCGCCACGGGCGTCCTGCTGTTCGGCATCAGCGCGCTGTACCACCGTGGGCATTGGTCCCCGCGCACCAAGGTGATACTCAAGCGCCTCGACCACACCAACATCATGCTGGTCATCGCGGGAACCTACACCCCGCTGTCGGCCATGCTGCTGCCACAGGCCAAGGCAGTTCTGCTGTTGTCACTTATTTGGCTGGGCGCCCTGTTCGGCGTGCTGTTCAGGGTGCTGTGGGTGGCTGCCCCGCGGTGGCTGTATGTTCCCGTGTACGTGGCACTCGGCCTGGCCGCGCTGTTTTACCTGCCGGACTTTTTTGCCGCCAGCGCTGAGGCCACGGCGTTCATCATCATCGGGGGCATTTTCTACATTGCCGGTGCAGTGGTTTACGGCATTCGGAAGCCCAACTTCAGCAGTTCACACTTCGGCTTCCACGAACTGTTCCACGCCTTCACCGTCGTGGGGTTCACCGCCCACTACACCGCGATTGTCCTGGCAGTCCTGCGCTGACAATTGCCTCAAAAGCTCCCCGCGTTACCGGCCGTCCGCGTCGCTGCCCGGTACCTCAACGTCCGGTCCATGCGAGCCGCCGGGGCGGTGTCTGGCGTCCGGGCCGGCCACAGCACCCGCGGCCGTGCCGCCGGTTGTTCCGGCCGCCGTCCCGCCGCCGTCGTTGGTTGCCCGTTCCTCAACCTGTGCCCGGTACCGGACCCGGCGGATGCGCTTGACCATGTCGCGGATCAGGAAAAACATGATCACGACGACGAAGAGGGTGAACAGGAAGCCCAGAAAACCCGGGCTGACCTGGTCGGCGTCGAGTCCCGGACGCAGTGAACCGGAGTCCCCCGGCGCCGTGGTGGCCAGAACCAAAATCGAGGTGTGCACTATCCGTCTTTCGTCGTTGCTGCCCAGTACGGGGCCTGTTGCTGCCCGCTATCGCGGGTCTGTCACCCGGCGCTACCGTCTACGGGCCTACCTTCTATCGTAGGCCAGCGAAAAGGTCGTTCTCCGGCAACGACGTTTCAACCTTTGAATCGATGAGCGCGTAGTCCTCCCAGGGCCAGACCTTGCGCTGCATCTCGGAGGAGACAGCAAAGAAGAATCCGTTGGGATCGACCTGGGACGCGTGGGCGCGCAGGGCTTCCTCCCGGAACTCAAAATAGTCGCCGCAGTCAATCTGTGTTGTCGTTGGGTGCCGGCTGGCGGGCGGTTGGTGGCCTTCGGCGTCGGCCTCCTGCCAGGCGGCGATGCGCTCGGCGTACGGGGACTGGAGGCCGGCCTCTTCAAGGGCGAAATGCAGGGCCCGGAAGCGTTGCGGGTTAAAGGCCAGGTCGTAATACAGTTTGGACGGCTGCCACGGTTCACCGAGGTCCGGATACTGATCAGGGTCGCCGGCCGTGGCGTAAGCGTGCGCGGCAATGCGGTGGGCCATGATGTGGTCCGGGTGGGGATAACCACCCTTTTCGTCATAGCTGACCAGCACCTGGGGCTGAAACCTCCGGATCAGCCGCACCAGAGGTGCTGCCGCCCGCTCCACCGGCTGAAGGGCGAAGCACCCCGACGGCAGGGGCGGCAGGGGGTCTCCCTCGGGCAGCCCCGAATCCACGAATCCCAGCCAGGTGTGCTCGATCTTCAGCGCCGCGACCGCCGCGGCCATTTCCCGGCGGCGCAGGCCGGCCATATCACGGACCGCGTGCGGATTTCCCTCAAGTGCCGGGTTCTGGATGCCACCCCGTTCCCCGCCGGTGCAGGACGCCACCATCACCCGGGCGCCCTCGGCCACATACCGCGCCATCATGGCAGCACCCTTGCTGGCCTCGTCATCTGGATGGGCATGCACGGCCAACAGCCGCAGGCCCGCACTGCTCTCGCCGGGAGACGTAGTCATGGAAAACCCTTTCGACATGCCCCGGGGGTGCGGGGAACGATGTTGCGGCCGGGCTGCCTGCACCCGGTCCAGCGGCTGGCGAACATTGGCCGTCACCGGACCGATAAACTGGTCCTGCCCGGTTCCGCCATGTGCGGACTTTCCTCAGCGGCTGGAGATCCAGCGGCTAGAAATTGCGTGGACCCGTGACCGCCTCGAAAGCATCAGCCCCAACCTTATCCAATCGCTATGGTGCGCCCAAGCGAACCCTCTCGCGACGCGGGAAGATCGTCTTGCTGGTCCTTGCCGCAGTGTTCGCTCTGGCGTTCGTCGCCTGGCTGGGCTTGGGCCGTGGACCGGCGACAGTGGACAGCAAGGATGTCGGTTTCACCGTTACTGACAGCACGCAGACCGTCGTGGACTTCCAGGTCACCAAGGACCCCGGTGCTGTCGCCCAGTGCGCCGTCAAGGCTTTGAGCGAGTCCTACGCCATCGTCGGCTGGGACGTGGTCACCATCGGTGCAAACGACGCCGGTGCGGGATCGGGGCAGGGACGGACGACGGCGCATCGGGTCGCCCTGAGGACGGAGTCACTGGCCGTCTCGGGGTTGGTGGACAGCTGTTGGCTGGTCCCGGCACCGTAGCGCTCCGTGTTAATGCGTCTTGGGTTTGGGACGTGTTTTGCCTAGACTGGACGAATACCTCGCCCCGCCTGGACGGTGCGGTACGTGCCAAGGCACGACTGCCGCAGCCCGGGCGGGGTCTTTGCTTGTCGTACCACTGCATGCAGTACCACCCAAGGAGAAGTAAGTGTCTATCTCAAACAGCGCACCCGTTGCCTGGCTGACCCAGGAAGCCTTCAACCGGCTGACCGCAGAACTGGAACACCTTTCCGGTCCCGGCCGTGCCGAGATCGTCAAGCGCATTGAGCAGGCCCGATCAGAGGGTGACCTCAAGGAAAACGGCGGATACCACGCCGCCAAGGACGAGCAGGGAAAGATCGAAGCCCGCATCCGCCAACTCACCGAACTGCTCCGCGATGCCCACGTCGGCGAGGCGCCGGCCGATGACGGAGTCGTAGAGCCGGGCATGCTGGTCGTGGCACGCATCGCCGGAGACGAGACCACCTTCCTTCTCGGCAGCCGCGAGGTCGCCGGCGATACCGACCTTGACGTGTTCAGCGAGAAGTCCCCGCTGGGAGCAGCAATTCACGGGCACAAAGCCGGAGACTCGCTGAGCTACACCGCCCCTAACGGTCGCCAGATCCCCGTCGACATCATCTCCGCCAAGCCCTACGCCGGCTAACACCTCCGCCCCGGTGGTCGAGCCGGTGGTCGAGC